>JANLVM010000326.1:0-3362 GCA_031364015.1 Gemmatimonadaceae bacterium | reverse complement strand
CGCCAAGATCATCGTGCAGCGTATTCGGTAGATTCCCGAATGACCTACCGCGTGCTCATCGTCGAAGATGACCGAAATCTGCGAGGTTTCCTGCATAAGGCCTTTCGCGAAGAAGGGTATGCCGTGCGGGACGCCGCGTCGGGCGATGATGGGCTCGCGGCCGGCATGGCCGATCCGTATGACTGCATCGTACTGGATCGCATGCTTCCCGTCCTTGATGGCATGCAGGTCCTGCGGGAACTGCGCGCGCGCGGAAGCAGAACGCCTATCCTGATGCTGACCGCACGCGGCGAAATGGCCGAGCGTGTGCAGGGGCTGGAAGCCGGAGCCGACGACTACCTCCCGAAACCGTTCGACCTCCCCGAACTTCTGGCACGCGTGCAGGCCCTCATTCGCCGCGCGCGCCTGACCAGCGAGGATGTGGTCATCAGGATCGGACAGCTCAGCATTGATCCCGTAGCACGTCGGGTGTCCGTTGGCAGCCGAGCGGTGGAACTGTCTCCGCGCGAACTGGCGCTGCTCGAGTTCATGGCGCGCAATGTCGGCCGCACGCTGTCCCGCGCACGTCTCGCGGAGAGTGTCTGGAACTATCAGTTCGACCCTGAAACCAATGTCGTCGATGTCTACGTGAACTATCTGCGAAAGAAGCTCGGCGCCATTCCCGACGGCACGGAAATCGTGACGGTGCGCGGCGTCGGTTACCGTCTCGAGACCCCATGACCGAGCGAGGCCTGCAGGAGGCGTTGGTGGTTGGCATCAGTCGTCTCACGTGGCGCTCGCTGGGCATGTATGCGGGCATTCTGATCGTCGCGTTCGCGGCCATCAGCCTGCTGTCGTTGCAGCGCGCACTCAGACAGAGTGCAAACGTCATCGAGTCGCTGCTCGGATTGTACGCGGACCCGGGCGGCGAACGCACGTCGGTCGCGCCGGCCATGCTGGCCGACGCATTGACGGACGTGGGAAGTCGCTTCGTCATCACCCGTGCGACCAACGACCGCGGCACGGCACGCACCTATTACCTGACTCCGGGGATGCCCGCCAAGGAAGTCTCAGGGATCGACCGGAATGATGGCAGCGCGGCCGTCCGACAGGCATTGCTTGGAGCACTGGACTCACGCCGTTGGCAATATCAGGTGATGCACCGCCAGTCCGGCGAGTTCGATATCTTCGTGGCGGCGGACCGCATGCCGTACGTGCTGAGCATCGTCGGCGTCGCGGTAGCAGCACTGCTGCTGCTTCCGGTTGGTGCCGCGCTCTCTCGACGCACGACTCGCCACACCGTGGTGTCGCACCTGCGTCCTGTGCAGCTGCTGCGGCAGACCATCACCGAGATCAGTCCGGACGACCTGAGCCGGCGCATTCAAGTGCCCACCGGACTAGCGGAGACTACCGAGATCGCGCAGGCGGTGAATCGACTCGTGGCGCGCGTCGAGCGTTCACACGGCGCGTTACAGGCCTTTACCGCCGATGCAAGTCATGAACTGCGCACGCCGATCACCTACCTTCGCGCGCAGGCACAGTGGGCGCTTGACGGCGCGCGCTCCGAGAGCGAACTGCGCGATGCGCTCACCTCCGTCACCGCGGAAGCCGAGCGCATGCACCGGCTGGTTGAGGGACTGCTGTTGTTGGCGCGGGGCGACAATCGCGATCTCGCGATGCGCCGAGACCCGTTCGAGGTCGCGCCATTGGTTGCCGAGATCGCCGAAATTACCGGGGGGATGGCAACGGGGCGTCACATTGCCGTGCAGACGCAGGTGCCCGCCGGCACCATTGCGATAGGAGACGAAGGACATACACGTCAGATCCTGCTCAATCTTGTTTCGAACGCGGTGCGCTACACGGTGTGCGGTGCGATTCGCGTGCACGCCGCCGTCGATGAACGCGCGGTTCGCATCTCGGTAGAGGACACTGGTGCAGGAATCGCGGCCGACCAGCTACCGCGTATCTTCGAGCGCTTTGCGCGCGCCGACACGTCGCGAAGCCGAGAGCACGGGGGCGCTGGGCTCGGTCTGGCCATCGCCCGGATGTTGGCCGAGCTGCAGGGCGGGTCGCTCGAGGTGGTGAGTGCACCTGGCAGCGGCAGTCGGTTCACATTGCAGTTGCCGAAAGCGCGCTGAGGCGGAGCCGCGTCCCGACCGGCCAGGGTAGCAGAGCGCTGGGCGTTCGGCGGGCCTGCGCGTGATCCAGATCTTGCAGTGGGAAGTTTGGCGGTTATACTAATGGTATGAAGACTGCCATCTCCCTGCCGGATGCGGTGTTTCGAGCGGCGGAGCGCCAAGCGAAGCGCGCGCGGAAGTCGCGCAGCCAGCTGTATGCCGAGGCGTTGGCTGAGTACCTGAGCCGCCATGCCCCCGAGGAAGTCACAGAGGCTATGAACCGGGTCGTGGACCAGCTGGATGAGGGGCGAGATCCATTCGTGCACGCTGCGGCACACGCGGTCTTGCAGCGGGCCGAATGGTAGAGGTCGCGCAAGGGGAGATTTGGTGGGCTGACCTGCCGACGCCCGCTGGATCCGGGCCCGGCTTTCGCCGTCCACTAGTGGTGGTACAGGGGAATCCCCTGAACCGCAGTCGGCTACCGACAGTGGTGTGTGTGCCGCTCACGAGCAATCTGGCGTGGGAAGCGGCGCCGGGAACCACATTGGTGCCGGCCAAGGCTTCCGGTCTGCCGAAGGATTCGGTCGCCAACGCCTCGCAGGTGTTTGCCATTGATCGCAGCTTTCTCAGCACCCGTGTTGGGAAATTAGCGCCGAAGCGGCTGGAGCAGGTCTTGGCGAGTGTTGATGTGGTGCTCGGCAGGTAGATCCGGTCCGATACGTAAGCAGCACCCACCGTCTGAAACCCGCGCGTTTGGCGCGGCGGAGCGATGAATGCACATCGGGTTGATCGGCGGTATCGGACCCGCAGCGACCGTCGTGTACTACCAGCGCCTCTGCGCGCGGATGCGGCAGCTTGAGGCACCGCTCGAGCTCACCATCGTGCAGGCGGACGTCAACACGCTGATCAGGAACAACCTTGCCGATCGTCGCGACGAGCAGGCGGCGATCTACGCGGAACTGATCGACCGGCTGAAAGCCGCCGGCGCGCAATGTGTCGGCATCACGTCGCTGGGTGGGCATTTCTGTTTCGATGAGACCGCACGGATCTCGTCGCTGCCGCTCGTATCCGCCGTGACTCCGCTCGATGATTACTTTGCCGGCGAAGGCATCGCGTGCGTCGGCCTGCTTGGCACGCGCGTCGTGATGCGTACGCGACTGTACGGTCAGCTGCACCGCACGAACGCCGTCGCGTGCGATGACGATATCGAGCGGCTCGGCCAGATGTATCAGGATGTCGCCGTCACCGGCGTGTGTTCGGATGTGC
>JANLVM010000325.1:0-3813 GCA_031364015.1 Gemmatimonadaceae bacterium | reverse complement strand
GCACATCCGCACGGCCTCAGCGACATGGACTTCGATGCGATGTTCACCACGGACAAGCCGGTGATCTTTGCCTACCATGGGTATCCCTCCCTGATCCATCGATTGACGTATCGCCGCACCAATCACGCTGGCATGCATGTGCGTGGCTTTCAGGAGGAAGGCACCACGACGACGCCGTTCGACATGGCCGTGCTGAATGGCATCGACCGCTTCCACCTGGCGATGGACGTCATAGCGCGCGTGCCAGGTCTCGCTGTGCGCGCCACGGGTCTGGTGGCGCTCTTGCACGAGAAGTTGACGGAGCACGCGCGGTACATCCGGCAACACGGCGACGACATGCCAGAGGTTCGGAACTGGACATGGGCTGCTGCACACACCGAGGTCGCGCGCGTACCGCTCTCATGAACGCGTCCCTTCCGCAGGTTGTGTGCGTTCGACATGGCGAGACTGCCTGGACGATCACCGGTCGCACGGCAAACGCGACGCCGCTGGTCGATCGGACGACGCTGCTCAATGCGCTTGATCCCGGAGACCGCGCGCGAAATCACACCATGTAAGTTCGACGCACTGATGGCCGAACGGTTGCTCAGAGGCGAACGCCTCTCTGAGGCCCTGAATCATCCAGCAGAAGTACGCCACGCGTCTCGTAATATGTGCGAGCGGGACCTCGAAGCACGATGACAGCCGATGGAGAATGACCATGACATGGATAGCGGCAAACGGGTTCTATATCGTGATGCTCGCCGTCTTCATCGCGATGCACGTGTTCGGCCACGGTGGGCACGGTAGCCATACCGGCCATGGCTGGAAGAACCGTCCATCGGCGTCGACTGGCGCCGTCGAGCGACATCCACCAGATTTTATGCAGCATAAAGGAATTTGGTTTTCCGGCGACCGCGCACCGGAAGCTTTTCCGCCTGGCGCTGTCAATGGTTGCGCGCGCGCCGTTGGACAATCTCTATGGCTTGCTTGTCAACCGCGCCCGAACGGGGCACCGCCATCGCCATCGCTCTGGCGACGATGCTCTGGGCGTCGCCTGCACCGGCGTCGCAGACTCTCCCACTGAGCGCGCTGACCACGCGGCCCACCGACAGCACGCTGTCCCTGCACGCGCTGTACGACGCGGTTGATCGTTCCAATCCGCGCCTCCGTGCGGCGACGGAGTTGGCACGCGCGGCGGCTGCGCGCATCTCCGGTGCGACTAAGCCGCCGGATCCCCAGATCCAGGTGGGCCTCATGAACTACATGCTCCCGCAGCTCACGCCAGATGCGGCGCTCGGGATGCGCCAGGTGCAGCTCATGCAAATGGTGCCGCTTCCGGGTAAGCTCGCTGCCGCTGGCGATGCCGCTCGCGCGCGCGCCCAGGCGGCGGGCGCGCGCACGACGGAGGTACGATGGGAGATCCGTTCGGCGACGGCGATGGCCTTCTACGAGCTGTGGGCCGCGCGAGCCCGGATTGATATCGCCGCTGAAACACGCCGCCTGCTCGAGAACGCGGCCGCGGTCGCCACCGCGATGTACCGCGTGGGGGATGGCCGACAAGCAGACGTGCTGCGCGCTCGTGTTGAAATTGCCCGCATGGATGAGGAGATCATCCGTATGCAGGTCATGGCCGACGCCGCTCATGCGCGAATCGCGGCTGCCGTTGACCTCCAGGCGGACGCCGTGCGCGGACGCCCGGTGCTCCCGGTGTTCCCGGATTCACTTCCCGCTCGCGACGAACTCGAGGCCATCGCACTGCGCGCGCGTCCGATGCTGGCCGCTGGCGCAGCAGACGTCCGTGCCGCGACCGCCGACGAGCGTCTCGCGCGGCGTGAGCGCTGGCCAGACATCCAGGTGGGCGTGCAGTACGGCGAACGCGGCATGCCATTGGGGACCACCGACAGAATGGGAAGTCTCATGATCGGCGCGACCCTCCCGGTGTTCGCGCGCTCGCGTCAGCTGCCCATGCGAGTGGAGGCAGCGGCGATGCGCGCGATGACGGAGGCCGACCTCCGCGCCATGCGCGCGGATACCCGCGCGCGCGTGGCGGAGGTGCACGCGGACCTCGGTCGGGCGCGACGACTTGGTGCCCTGTACCGCCTCACCGTGCTGCCGCTAGCAGAAGCCGCGGCCGCGTCCGCGCTCGCGTCGTATCGCTCGGGCGCGGTCGACTTCATGACTGTGCTGGAGAACCGTATGACCGTCAATCGCTACCACGAGGAACTGGTGACACTCACGGCCGACGAGGGTCGGGCGTGGGCGGAACTCGAAATGCTGCTCAGCCGCGCGCTCCTCGCGCCAGCGGGGACACGGTGATGCCCGACCGCCCTGTGCAACCGGACATTACAGGCAGTGAGCCGGTAACGCGCTCCCGTGCAAGCCGACCTATCCGCACGGTCCTGATTGTCCTCCTGCCCGTGCTGGCCATTGTGGTCGCGTGGTGGGCCACGCGTCCGGCGCCTCCGTCGTCCGCTTCGACCGGGTCGACCGTCGATCATGCGGCGATGGGCATGAGCAGGGCTGACAGTCCGCGTCCAGTCACGCTGAATGCAGCAAGCGCTCGGCGCATCGGCGTGACCTTCGCGGCGGTGACGGAGCAACCGCTCGGACGCGAGGTGCGGACCGTCGGCCAGGTGGTGGTCGATGAGACGCGAGTGCGTACCATCACGCTCAAAGTCGATGGATGGATCGAGCGTTTGCATGTGGACTACACTGGCCAGCGTGTCGCGCTCGGCGCGCCCTTGCTGACGATCTACTCGCCCATGCTCGTGACCGCGCAGGAGGAATTGCTGCTCGCGCGGCAGCTCATGCGCGATGTCGCGGCAGGGACTGGGGAAACGCGAGACGGAGCCGCCGACCTGATGCAAGCGGCGCGGCGACGGCTGCGATGGTGGGATATTTCCGAGGACGAGATCACGCGCATTGAGCGCGCCGGAACGGCACAGCGCACGCTGACGCTGTACGCGCCGGCTGGGGGGGTGGTGCTCGAGAAGAACGTCACCGTGGGTCAGCGCGTGATGGCCGGCGAGCCGCTGTATCGTGTTGCCGACTTGTCGAGCGTGTGGGTTGACGGCGAAGTATACGAACGTGATCTGGCCGCGATGCGCATCGGACAACGTGCGACGGCAACGTTCGACGCGCTGCCAGGCGCACCGATGGTCGGGCGGATCGCGTATGTGTATCCGACCCTTTCGGCCGACACGCGCACGGCGCGGGTCCGGGTGTCTCTCCCGAATCCGCGCGCCGTGCTCAAGCCCGGCATGTACGCGACGCTGGTGGTCGCCAGCGATGCGCGCGGACGCGTCCTCACGGTCCCGCGCGGAGCGCTGCTCGCGACAGGCGAACGTCAATTGGTATTTGTGCGGCTCCCCAACGGCGACCTCGAGCCGCGGATGGTCGAGATCGGCGCGGCGTCTGACGATCGCGTCGAAATACTTCGCGGCGTCACGCTCGGCGACACGGTCGTGGCGTCGGCCACCTTTCTCATCGACGCCGAGTCGAATCTTGGTTCGGTGATGGGTGGCATGGGCAACATGCCCGGAATGGATGTGACGAAACCGCTCGCGTTACCGCAGAAGGTGAATGCACCCCCACCAGGTCGACCGCCTACCGCGAAACCAACGAAGCCCGCGACATTGCCTGATTCGCGGAAGGAGATGCCCGGGATGCGCGGCATGTCGATGCCACCCACCCCGACTTCTGCATCGCCTCCAACGACGCCGGGAGCGCACGCGCGATGATCCGCGGAGTGATTGCCTGGTCAGTACGCAATCGGTTCATCGTACTGTTGCTAACGGGGGCACTCGCCCTTGGCGGCATCTGGGCGGTTCG
>JANLVM010000282.1:0-1682 GCA_031364015.1 Gemmatimonadaceae bacterium | reverse complement strand
GTATGTGTTGAGGCACGTGACGCACAACAGTCAACTGGGCTGCGCGCGAGATCGAAAACGGAACGGGGCCGTCGCGTGATGCGACGGCCCCGAGAACAAACAGTGTGCGTGCGTCCGGAGCTGGCTCCGGGTCAGCTTACTGCTTGATGACCCACACCTTGATCTCAGGCTTCACGTCGGCGTGCAAACGAATGCCAACGCGATAGACGCCGAGTGCCTTGATCGGCTCGTTGAGCTCGATCTGGCGCTTCTCGATCTTGTAGCCCTGCGCTTCGAGCTGGTGGGCGATGTCGGCCGTCGTCACCGAGCCAAACAGCTTGCCCTCTTCGCCAACGCGTGCAGCGAAGGTGACAGAGACTTCGCCAAGCTTTTCTGCAATCTGCGAGGCCGCATCGCGGCGCTCGGATTCAGCGGCTTCGAGGCGGTTCTTTTCGGCGGCGATGCGCTTGCGGTTGCCCTCGGTGGCCTCGAAAGCGAAGCCGCGCGGCAGCAGGAAGTTGCGTGCGTAGCCGGACGACACGGAGACGATGTCACCCGGATGTCCGAGCTTGTCGATGGCGTTGCGAAGAATGACTTCCATGAGAACTCCGGGTCGAACCGGTTGAAGATCAGGAGAGCGACGACGGCCGGCGCGTGCCGACGCGGAAATCGCGCCACGTGTCGCCCAGCCCGAGTCCGAAAGTCGTCGCGAGTACCACGGCGAGCACCCAGACAGGGCCGAGTAGCGGAATAAGAATCAACAGGGCGAGGAGCGCGATGACAGCAATCCGATCAGGGATCCACCAAGTCAACACACCCGCACCACGAAGAGCGTACAACGTGCCAAAAAAACAGACGAGATTCATCCCCGGCGTTCGCCATTCCGAGAGCGTCGGCAGGAGCAGCAACGTCACTCCGACCACCAACCCCCAGATCAGCTGATCGTTGAAGCGAAGCTCGCGCAGCTGTCCCAGCGGCGGTCCGATTCGCACCCGCGACAACCGGTGATACGCTGCCCAACCCAACCCGAGAGCGAGCAGCGACTCGAGCGCCAGCAACGCCGGCGACAGGAGGAACAGTGGAGCTCGGGGTGAAGGCTGCCGGGGATCACCGAGTCCGGCGAGTACCGTAGCCATCCGATCAGCGCGCGCAGCGGCCTCGGGCAGCTGACCCGAAAACGTTCGCCACGCTCCGGACTCCGTCCGAGTGTGCCACCCGCTCAACGATTCACCGAGCCGACGCTGGTACTCGTTGCCAAGCATCCGCGTCGCTTCGTCGAACGACCCACCGTCCACTGGACTGCGCGTGGCGAAACCGGCCACACTCACTGCACTGGCCAATGCCACCGCGGCGAGCGCTCGACCGAGAAAAGGCCGACTACCCGTGGCGAGGCAAACCAGACCGAACGCAGCGCCGAGTGAGAGTGCCCAACCGCGCACAAACGCTCCGTAGCCTTGTAGCGGAAGCGGGACGAACCAGACGACGGCTGCCGCGAGTCCAACCCACGCCAGCGCGAAAACGAGACGACCGCCACTCCACCAGCCAACAATCGCGCACGTCGCGATCGAAACGAGCACCAACAGCGCAAACTGTTCGACGGGAAGCAGAAGACGAACGAGTCCGGCCATCAACGCGAGCGTGGGCGGCCAGACCGGCGCCGCCGTGATCAGCACCATCAGCACGAGAGCGACGACGAACCATCG
>JANLVM010000261.1:0-4064 GCA_031364015.1 Gemmatimonadaceae bacterium | reverse complement strand
GCATCATTCCCAGCACGTTTCCGGCCTCGTTGATGATTCCTGCGATGTTGCGCTGCGAGCCGTTGGGGTTCGCCGCGTCGGTCGCCTCACCGTTCGCGTTCACATACCGAAACACCACATGTCCTTCGCCCTCCATCCGCTCCAGCACGTCCGCATCGGCAGTGAACCGTCCGTCGCCATGCGCAATCGGGACGCGAATGACCTGTCCAAGGTGATACTGCGATGTGAACTGAGTGGCGATGCTCTCCACGCGCAGATGCACCGGTGCGCTCACGAATCGCAGGCTCGAATTCCGAAGCAGCGCCCCCGGTAGGAGACCCGCCTCACACGCGATTTGGAAGCCGTTGCAGATGCCCAGTACCGGGCCGCCTCGCTTCGCGAAGGCCACCACTTCCCGCATGATCGGACTGAAGCGCGCGATCGCACCCGGTCGCAGATAGTCGCCGTAGCTGAAGCCGCCGGGAAGAATCACCAGGTCAACGTCTTGCAGGTGGTGATCCTTATGCCAGAGGTACACCGCCTCCTGACCGAGCATATCCGCGACGGCGCGAAACGCATCTTCGTCGCAGTTCGAACCGGGAAATCGCACGATGCCAGCTTTCACGACTGTTCCACCGTCGCGATTTCGAAATCCTCGGTCACGGGATTCGCGAGCAACTTTTCGCACATGTCCCGCGCCGATTGGCGTGCCGCGTCGGCCGATTCGGCTTCGGCCTCCACGACGAGATACCGTCCCACGCGCACCTCGCCAACACGCGCGAATCCCAGCGAATGCAGCGCATCGGCCACCGCCTTGCCCTGTGGATCGAGGATGCCGCGACGAGGAACGATGTGGATCGACAACCGATAACTGGTCATGCCAAAGTATCCTCGCGACCCTTCGCGGGGCCGGTCGTGAATGGTGGGGGTTTGCGTCGTCGATGGCGAGCAAGGCTGTCGTCGTCGTCATCGTCGTCGATCGTGACGTCATCCATCGAATCGCCATTGCTACCGGGAAGGCGGTCGAGCAATCCGAGGAAGGCGGTGCGCCCGATGCCATACAGGACGTACGCCATCAGGGCGGGGAAGAAAAACTGCTTTGGCAGGAAGATCACACCGACCATCGTGCCAACCACCAGCAACAGACCGAGAATGCCACGGAGTGTTCGAAAGCCGACCGACGGCACTTTGGCGTACTGCACATTGCTGATCATCAGCATGCCGAGGCCCAGCATGACCCAGCGCAACATCTGATGCCACGGCAGATCACCGATCATCGTCTCCGTGTACAGCGATGTCTGACTGAACCAGTAGTACGTCGCGAGCGTCATGCCAGCGGCCGGGCTGGGAAGTCCCGTAAAGTGGGTCGTCTTGCGCCCCGCCTGCTCGACGTTGAAGCGCGCGAGCCGCATGACCGCGCAGGCCGTGAAGAAGAAGCAGAATATCCACTCCCACCGCCCGCCTTGCAGGACGGCGAAATACATGATCAGCGCCGGCGCCGTTCCAAACGAGATGGCATCGACCAGCGAGTCGAGCTCCTCGCCGAATCGCGTGCCCGACTTTGTGGCTCGAGCGATTCGACCATCGAGCGTATCCGCGATCGCGCCGAACACGATGTATCGCGCCGCCGCGTCAAACTCTCCACGGGATGCGGCGACGATGGCGAAAATGCCAAAAAAGAGATTGGCCAGCGTGAACCCGTTCGGCAGCGCAATCGCGACCCGCGGACGCGGACGCCGAGTACGTACTCCGCCGTCAGCGGTCATGCGTTCGGCAACCGCGCGATGACCGTCACGCCGGCCTGCGTACGCTGCCCCAGTACCACCTGCAGTTCCGCAGCAGGCGGGAGAAACACGTCAACCCGCGAACCGAAACGGATCAACCCCATGCGAGCGCCCTGGACCGCCTGGTCGCCCGTTGCAGAATCGGTGACAATGCGTCGCGCGATCAGGCCGGCAATCTGACGAACAAGAATACGATGCGGACCGCTGACAATGCCGACAGACGCCTGCTCGTTCTCAACACTGGAGGCCTCCGACACGGCATTCAGGAATTTTCCCGCCGTATGGACGACCGATTGCACCACGCCGCTCACCGGATACCGGTTGACGTGCACATCAAACACGTTCATGAAGATGGACACGCGCATGGTCGGCCCATGCACAAACGACGGCTCGTCGATGGCCGTCAACAGCACCACCCGACCGTCAGCTGGTGCGATGACGAGCGCCGCGCCGCGGTCACCGGGCCGATCCGGATTTCGAAAAAACCAGGCGACCCAGAGGGCCACGATCGTGAAGAGAAACGCAATCAGCCAGAGTGGCCACGAACGCAGTCGCAGGGCGAATGCAAAGGTCAGTGCGGCGAGCGCCGCCGCACCCAGGATGAACGGATAGCCTTCACGGGCAAACATTCAGGATGACTCCTCTGGCAAACCAAGTCCGGTCACATCAAGTGGCGCGCCGGTCAATCGATGGAACGCGTCGCGGTAGCGGAGACTCGTGGCACGAATCACCTCCAAGGGCAGGGGAGGAGCAGGCGCTTCACCATTCCATCGGCCGGCGCGGCGCTCTCCCTCCAGCCAGTCGCGAAGCGGTTGCTTGTCGAAACTGGGCTGAGTACCCCCGGGTGTGTACGAATTGGCCGCCCAGAAGCGCGAGCTATCCGGTGTGAGCACTTCGTCGATCAACAGCAACTGGTTGTCATGCCAACCAAACTCAAACTTGGTGTCAGCCACGATAATGCCTTTCGGTTCTGCTGCCGCGCGTCCGAACTCGTATACGGTGCGCGCCAGTCGCTCAAGGGTGGCTGCCGTGTCGGCGCCGAGTGCTGAGACCACGTGCGCCACGGTGATATTTTCGTCGTGCCCGCTCTCCGCCTTCGTGGCAGGACTGAAGATCGGTGGATCGAGGCGATCGCTTTCGCGTAGTCCGACCGGGAGCGACTCGCCTGCCAACGTCCCGTGCTGGCGATACTCCTTCCAGGCCGATCCCGTGATGTATCCGCGAATCACGCATTCAATGGGCACGACCTGGGCGGCGACACACAACATCGCGCGTCCCGCAAGCTGATCGCGATACGCCGCGAGTTCGGGGATCAGCCGGACAATCTCGTCCGTACGTGCGGTCAGCAAGTGGTGCGCGACCTGTTCACCCAACTGGGCAAGCCACCACGCCGTGAGTTGGGTGAGCACCGCACCCTTGTACGGAATCGCTTCGTGCATCACGACGTCAAACGCGCTGATCCGATCGGTGGTGACCAGCAACAGACGATCGGCGTCGACCGCGTAGACATCGCGCACTTTGCCGCGGCGCACCAGCGGCAGCGGCAGCTCAGTAGACAGGAGGGCGCCGGTCATACCCGGAGGTCGTCGATTGCGACCGCTGACCGCTCGCGCGCGAGCCACGGCGCGACCTCTTCATCGCAGAACTCCACAACCTGCTGCGGCGCACGTCCGACGAACCGCAACGGATCGGCAGCGGCCTGGAGATCATCAAGCGGAACGCCAAAGGCCGGATCACCGGCAAGTCGCTCCAGCAAGTCGTTGTGCGCGCCGCCGTCCTTCACGGCGCGCGCCGCGGCAATACTGTGACCACGAATCAGCTCGTGTGCGTCCTGACGATCGCCCCCTGCGCGCACACATCGAACGATGAGCTCCTCCGTCGCCATAAAGGGGAGTTCGTCATCGACGCGACGCCGAATGCGTGCCGGATGCACCTCGAGACCCCGCACAATATTCTGCATCAGCACGAGCAGGGCATCCGTGGCGAGAAACGACTCCGGGATCACCAGACGCCGATTGGCGGAGTCATCCAGCGTGCGCTCAAAGTACTGCACCGCATGCGTCTGATTGGCGTTCGGTTCGAGTGACAACACGAAGCGAGCGAGTGCCGCAATGCGTTCGGAGCGCATGGGATTGCGCTTGTAGGCCATCGCCGACGAACCGATCTGTTGTGACTCGAAGGGCTCCTCAATCTCACCAAACGCCTGCAGCATTCGGACGTCACCAGAAAACTTGGACGCCGTCGCCGCTATGCCGGCGACGACATCGAGCACCTGCGCATCGACTTTGCGCGTGTAGGTCT
>JANLVM010000253.1:0-13034 GCA_031364015.1 Gemmatimonadaceae bacterium | reverse complement strand
AAACCCCACCCAACCCCCCAATGCACTTTTTTGCCCGTGTGGTTCCCTTTTTTCCAGCGCGTTTCCGTGGACCTTTCCGTCGGCGTTTCCGAGGACCTTTCCGTCGGCGTTTCCGTGGACGGCTGTCTCCCGGGCTGGCTGGTCCAGATCATACGCCGCACGCTCGGTCGTTCACCAACGTTCAGCACCAATCCAACGCTGAGCCGCGACGCGCGCAAATAGTTGAGCAACTGACGTTCGTGGACCGGCACGATCTTTTCCCCGGTTTTCATTTCCACGATGATCGTGCGCTCGACCAATAGATCCACGCGGAACGTGCCGACAATGGTACCTCGAAAACGCACGATGAGCGGCGCCTCGCGCTCGTACGAGATCCCACGGTCCCCGAGCGCCACCATCAGCGAACGAACATACACGGATTCGACGTACCCGTGTCCCAGGTCATTGTAGACATCGTGAAACGCCCCGATAATCTCCCGTGTGAGATCGCCGTGTGCCAATTGCAGGGCGTCGCGTGTTGCGTCCATTGTATCCTCCGCATGTGGTCGAGTGGGCGGCCTGACAGTCGACAGGTGACCCGTACGAACACATTGCAGCGGCACGCATCGGTTTGCTTCATCGAAATACCGCCCCGCCAATCCTTTCAACGCATCGGGGCCAACTCGCCTGAACGGTCAGATCAGCGAACAGCTATCCACGGAAACGCGCTGAAACAACGGAAACCACAAGGAAACAAACTTCATTGTTGTGGTTTCCTTGTAGTTTCCCCTGTTTCAGCGCGTTTCCGTGGACCGCTTTTCCCCAAGCCCCGCACCAGCGTTCCGCGCAAACCACTCAATGACCTGCTGGGCGACCGTATCGCGGCAGTAGTCCGCGGAAATGACATGCCCACTCCCCGAAACCCAGCGCTGCACTTTCTCCCGGCTCCCCAGCATCGCGAAATGCCGTTCAGCATCCTCGCTCGAAATCCGGTTGTCCTCGCGCGACTGGAGATACAGCGTCGGCACTATCACGCGTGGCAGCGCTCGTTCGGCCGCCCGGGCCACCGTGCGCAACTCACCCATCATGCGCGAGGTGAAGACCCGGGGGCCCAGCGTGCGGGCTTTTGCGACTGGATCGTGCAGTGACCGCTCGCCACCAGTGCCGATATGATACGGGGCTCCAAAGTTCCACCACGTTGACGCGAATATCTGAAGCTGCATGGTGATGGACATGCCGAGGAACGGTGCGAGCAACACCAATGCCGGCACCTCAGGATGCGCCGCTGCCAGCATAACTGCGAGTGCACCGCCCATCGACTGACCGCACACTACCACCGTGTCGTGTGATGCGCGCAACTGTGCATACTCATGCAACACTGTCGCACGCCACTGCGCCGCACGCGCGTCGCGGGCCATGTCCGGCAACCGCACGCCGTGCCCCGGAAGTCTCGGCGCCACTACCGTGTACCCGGCGCGATGCAGTGCTGCCGCGAGATAGGCCATCGACTGCGGCGTGTCATTGAAGCCATGCAACAGCACCACCGCACGCCCGCTGGAACCCGGCAGGTGAATACGCTCCGCGCCAATCACCACGCCGTCTGACCCCACGGGCAATCGCCGCGCGTTCGCTCGTTCGAATCGCGCCCGCAATGTCCGACGAGACGGCCAGTGATCCGCGACACGCGCGAGCAGATCACCCAGCCCGATCACCTGTCAGTACCGCGGCACGGTCGGATCCACCTCAATACTCCACGCCTCGATACCGCCCACGAGATTGTGCACGCGAGAGAATCCCCGCGAACGCATGAAGTTGGCGGCCATGTCACTGCGCGCCCCGTGATGACATAGCACGACATACTCCAACTCTCGCTCCAATCGATTGATCGCCGACGGAAGCGTCGACAGCGGTACGAGCGTGCTATTGGACAGGCTGGCCACGTCAAACTCCCATGGTTCACGCACGTCCAGTACGACCAGCGAATCACCCTGCAGCAGGCGCGCGGCGAGTGCCGGGGCATCTATATCAGCGTGCGACTCGATCATATCGTGACGTTTACCGGGCGACGATCAGTTTCGTGGCCTGGTCTATCATGTCCGCCGCGATTCCGAACCGTTGCGCCAAGTCGGTGAGCTCTGATAGCGTCGTGGCCCGGTCGCCCGCCCGCAGGGCTTCATTCACACCGGGGAAACTCATGTTAGCGTAGCCATTGTCGATGTCGGCGACGTAGATCAAGGAACGGTACCATGGACGTCCCTTCAGTCCACTCGGCCGCGCGAAGGCGCGCTCGACTTGCATCAGTGCGGCGTTCGTCGCTAACTGCACCGGGCGGGTAACGCCGCGCGCCAGCTCACTGTCTCGGGTCGCGGCGAACTGCTGCGCCGTACGCTCGAGTCGTGTGATGGCGGTGGCGAGCGGCGCAATGGCCGTGGTATCCCATCCCTTGGCGGTGAAGCTGCGAACAACCGGAGAGACATAGCCACGCATGGTGCGGGCAAACTCGACGTAGTCATACGGCAGGATCTCCGCGTTGGCTACGCGCAGCGCCATCGCCGCGCCGATACGAGCGGCCGTCGCGTGATACAGAAATCCCGGATCACCGAAGCGCTCCATCCACGCAAACGTGTCATACGCGGAGTGATACGTGCCGGCCGGTCCGCCAAATCCCCAGTCGGCGATAGGGATGCCCAAATGATTGTAGAAGCCTGCAAAGTCACTGCCACCACCCGGATCACCCATTGGTGGCTCGAGCGTATCAGCGCGAAGTCCGCTGGCAGTGCGCCACGCATCGTAAACCGAACCCTTGGCCCTCGGCTCGGGCACACTCTTCACGACATCGCGCAGCACCGCGCGCAGTGACGGTGTTCCGCCGCCGCCAAACGACGGACCTTGAGCGGCGACGTCTTGATTGAAATACGCCACCGCACCTTTCTGCAGTCGCAGCGAATCGTCTTCGACATACTCCGAGCTGCCAATAAGGCCCCATTCCTCGGCGTCCCACGTCGCGAACACGATCGTGCGCCGAGGGCGAGCGCCCCGGTTCGCCATGTCGGCTAACGAGCGCGCGGCCTCCAGCACACTCACGATGCCGCTCACGTTATCGGCCGCGCCCGCGCCCCATCCGTCGCGATGCCCACCGATGTACACGTACTCGTCGGGGAAATCCGTGCCGCGCAAATAGCCCAGCGTGTTGTAAATGGCTTTCGTGCCATTGGTCGCCGCGTCGGTGGTGACCTCCACCTTCACGCGTGTCGGTCCTGGTCCCACGTGATAGCGCAGCGCGAGGCCGCCCTGCCAACTCGCGGGAATTCCCGTACCACGCACCTGTGCCAGCAACAGTTGTGCATTGGCGGCGCTAATCGGTACGACCGGAATTTTTGGGAGCACCGTTTGCTCCAGCGGAATGCGTGGGGCGCCTGGCGTGCTGGCGTACCCGGGAGTGCGTGGATCTCCGGCGCCGTTGTACACGCTGCCACGCTGCACGCCACGCATCGGGCGCATGGGCCCTTCCGGATACACGTCGCCGCGGGCGAATCCGTCGTCCTGAGGATCGGTGTAAATGAGCACCGCCACCGCACCACGCTTTTCGGCCTCGCGCGCCTTAATGCCGCGAAAGCTGCGGCCATAGCGCGCCAAAACAACCTTGCCTTTGACCGATACGCCCAACGAATCGAGCACCGCATAGTCTTCGATCAAACCGTAATTGACGAACACCACTTCGCCTTGGCCAATTCCCGCACCACTCGAACCATTCACCGTTGGGTACTGCTTCATCGCGGTGACCGGGTCCCCCGGAATGGGCGGCTCACGGAGATCGAGCACCAGCGGCTGACTACCGAGTCGTGTGACCTTTACACTCGTGGCGTGCGGCAACCACACGTCGTACTGACGCAGCTCGGTTTCGAGCCCCATGGCCTTCATCTGTGCGATGACATAGTCGGCGGTGCGCTTTTGCGCTGCTGTTCCGGCCACATGCGGCTCGCGCGATAACACCGCCGACTGCGCTTTCGCGCGCGCAGGCTGAGGACCCTGAATGGCTTCCTGTTCGAGACGCCGTTGTTCGGTGGCTGAGGTGGGCGAGTAGCCGGGCGTGCCACCGCCGCTCTGCCGCGTGGTCTGCGCGGATGATTCGGCAGCGACGAACAGCAGCGACAGGGCGGCAAGCTGCAGCGGGGGACAGCGCACGGTAAAACGCACGAGAGGAGATCCGGGTCCGAGGCGGGAAAGGCGCAGCATTGGTGCGCACGGGGGGATCTCGGACTCTGGCCATTGCGAGGCGGCAGGGCAAGGGGAGCTCGGCGGTCCCGTCAACAGCTGTCCACGGAAACGCACGGGAACAGGGGAAACATCAGGAAAACTACACATAGAAGTTTTTTCATGTGGTTTCCCGTGTTTCCGTGCGTTTCCGTGGACTTCAGTTCAGCCGCGCTCGACGCCCTCACCGAACCCAGAGAAACGTAGATTTCAGTTGTCCGCCTCGTACTCCTCGGCCGCCAATAGCATCGCCTGCTGCAGCAACGCCTCGCGATCACCATCCGCCGGTAGTGCCATCGTGAGCGCGGCGAACTGTCGCTGCATTTCGTCCTGCACCTGCGCGTGCGTCGGCGACTTGACCCCAAGAACGGCGAGCGCGAGAAACGCCAGATCGCGGAGTTGTCGTTGCGTTTCCTCGTCCAGCCCGGCCAGTGCGACTGGAACCGCTCGATCAGCGCGAGGTGCCCGTTCGCGGCGACGTGACGGGGCTTCGAACAGCGCCCGCACCGGCGCGAAGGTGACGACGAACGAGCCTGGTGAATGCTCCGCAAAGCCAGCGATCACGTTGCGGCGGCGGAGCGAGGGCAGCAACCGCACGATGGCTTCGCGCACGGGAGAGAACCCGTCAATACTCTGGTTGCCCCGTCCCGTAATGAGCAGCGCCTCCACCGCCCCTTGGACCTGTAACGTCCGCAGCCACGCTTCGGTGTGCGTGGCCGCCTGCGTGGCCGTCGGTTGTTGAGCGCGCAGGTTGAGCGTCCGCGAAGGCCCAAAGCGGACTTCGTCGAACGCGCGAGATAGCGACGCATGCTCGTCGCGACTCATTTTCTGGGCCGTGCGTTCCGCACAGGTGAGCGCACAACTAGCGCTTCCGTCAACACCCGACCGTCTACGGGCTCGATGGGAATGATCTCCGTGATGAACCCAAGCGTTGGGGCAACGTCCACCGATCGAACCGGCATATCGTATCGACCCTGCTTGATCATGGAACCCATGAGCACAATCGGAATGCGCGCGTCATAGTCGTGCGGCGATCCGTGCGTCGCGTAACGAACCGTGGACCAGTAATAGTATGGCTTGAGCGTGATGGTTAGCACCGCCTTGAGATCGGGAGGCAGCGAGTGCAGCCATCGCCGAGCGATCTTGTCGCCTCGGGCGGCTGCGGCGGCCAGAGCGCTCACCCGGTCGACGCGTAGCATCCCTGGAAGCTTGAGCAGCGCAGCGCGCAACGCCGTCACCACGGAGTCGCTGTTGATGCCCCTGGCCGCAAGTCGCGCGCGGTCGAGCGTGACGATGCCCGATTTCAGCAGCAGGGCGTCGCCCTCGACGCCGCGCGCCGCTAGCCCACTGCGCGCCGCGTTAATCACTGGTCCTGGTTTGACTCGACCGCGTCCTGCCTCAGTTCCCGCAAAGTGCAATTCAGGGAATGGGGCGACTCCGTGATCGGCGCTCAGCGCAAAGACGATCCGCGTGGAGTCGCGAAGTGCGTATAGCGAATCGATGAGTCGCCCTAGTGCGCGATCAACGCGTAGCACCTGGTCATGCAGCTCTCGGGACTCCGGCCCAAATCGATGGCCCACGGCGTCTGTTGTGGACAGCGAAACCGCCAGTACGTCCAGCGTGGGGCCCTTCCCGAGTTCCATGGCGTTGACACCGGCCAGCGCGAAATCGACGGTCACGTCGTCCATCCACGGAAACTCTACGAAGTCGTTCGTACCCTGACGCTGATCGGCCGAGAGTGTGTGCGGAAAGACAAAGTCCTTCCCTTGGTTCTCGACCGACACCGAATCGCGCTCGGCGTACATCGACGCGTCGAGGAGCGTGTTCCAGGCTGTTCCGAGGTACTGCGCCGTAAAGTTGCCAGCGTTGAAGCGCTGAACCCAGGTGGGGATCGTATCGCCGTAGTAGCGGCTGGTGGTGAATCGCCCGTCGAGCGAGTACCAGAACACGCTCTGCTTCGCTCGACCCAGCGGCAAGATGGCCCCGCGATCTTTGCGCGATACCGACAGCGCTCGACTAAACTGGTCGCGCGATCGTACCCAGTCGAAGTACGACGAACCCCGAAACCGATACGGGGACGCGCCGCCTCCGCGTCCGAACAACAGGGGCATCTGCGGGTCTGCCACACCAATCTCGTTGAGCACCACACCGGTGTGCGACGGGAATCGTCCCGACCACAGCGTCGCGTGCCCCGGTGCGGTTTCCGTTGTGGCATGGTCGTGCGTGGCGTTGGTGAAAAACGCGCCCCGCCGAAGGAGTCGTCCCAAGCCGCCCGTAAGTTGCGCGGCGAATCGGTCGAGGTAGTCGGGACGTAGCTGGTCGACCGTGAGCTGAACGACGAGCGTTGGCGGGAGGGGCGACGGCGCCGACTGTGCGGCAAGCCACAGCGGAAGGCAACTGGCGAGTGTCAGCGTGACGACACGCGCTGCTGCGAAGGCCATGAGTCGTGGGGTTCTCGTGCGCATAGACGGAAGGTAATGCGCACGTCTCGCTCACGGAGACGCCCCACGCAACGACACCATCGGCAGCACCCATCCGGCCTCGTGCACGTCGCCGGATCGACGCGCCAGGACAGGTTCCAAACCGCCGAGGTGCAAGCCACGCGGGGCTGGCAACGTTCGCGGACAACGCACGCGAAGTCACCGCGTAACGAACCCGCACCGTTCACGGAGGCACGTGAAGGCGACGACAATATTGCGAATCTCTCGCCCGCGCACTAGTGCGAGTTTTTCGGCGAGTTGGTTTCCGCGTTACCCGACCAGCGACTGTTCGAGAATCGCGAGGCCGGCGGTCAGCTCGTCGCGCGTGATGACCAACGGCGGCAGGAAGCGCAGCGTGTGCTCACCGGCGCTTATTATCAGCAGTCCGCGCGAGAACGCGCGACCGATGATCTCTGCGGCCGGCTCGTGCACGTCCATGCCCCACATGAGTCCCTTCCCGCGAATGGCGCGCACGCGGTCGGTGCGGGCCGCGATCGCCTCCAACTGCTCGCCCAACCACGATCCGGTTTCCCGCACGTGCGCCAACAGCGCCGGGTCGGCCAGGCGTTGCACCACGTGATGTGCCACGTGCGACAACAGCGGCCCACCGCCGAATGTGGTGCCATGATCGCCCGGCTGAATGGTGCGTGCGATCTCGTCGGTCACCAAAATGGCGCCCATCGGCAAGCCACCGGCCAATGGTTTCGCGAGTGTCAGCATGTCGGGCTCGAAGCCCAGTTGCTCGTACGCGAAAAACGATCCGGTGCGCCCCAGTCCGCACTGGATCTCATCCAGGATGAGCAGCACGTTGCGTTCCTTCGTGAGCGCCCGTAGTCCGCGCAGGAACTCAGGCTCAACAATCCGGACGCCCCCTTCTCCCTGAATCGGTTCGACGATCACCGCCGCCGCGGTGTGGGGATCAAGCACGGTACGCAGCTCGTCGAGATCACGCTCAACGATCCGCACGCAACCCATGAGCGGGCGAAACGGCAGGCGATACGCGGGTCGATCGGTCGCCGCCAACGTACCGGGCATCCGTCCGTGGAAGGAACCACGCACGGCGATGATCTCGTGCTTCGCTTCCGCGCCACCGGCGCCGGCCCACCGACGCGCAAACTTGAAGGCGCCTTCGTTGGCCTCCGCGCCCGAGTTGCAAAAGAACACCCGCGACGCGAACGAGTGCGAGACGAGCCACTCAGCCAACAGTTCACCCGGTGCGGTGCGGTAAAGATTTGACGTGTGCAACAGGCCAGTGGCCATGGCCTCCTGCATCGCCTGCATGACACCCGCGTCGGCATGGCCCAAGGCCGTCACGGCAATCCCGGCCACGAAGTCGAGATACTGCGTGCCGTCGGCATCGTACATGTAGACCCCTGCGCCACGCACGAACAGCGGTGCCTGTCGCTTGTACGTACCGAGGATCGCTTCGGACGCCAACGCTGCCGGTGGCGCAGACGCAAGGTTCGGCGTGAAGGCGACAGGCGTGACCGGTGAGTTCATAGTTATGGGCGTCATGGACCGTATTCAGTGAGAGACAGCAACCGCATGCGAAGCGACAATCGAAGTGCCAGCATCGGCGCTGGAGAGCGCTGCCAGATCACCGATACGGACGCGAACAACACCACCCGCGAGCGCGTGGGCACATGCATCGAGCTTGGCCGCCATCCCGCCACCGGCTACGCCGGACGCGACCAGTGCCCGCGCGTCGTCGAGCGACAACACGGGAATGCGTTGACGATCGGCGTTCAGTACACCTGGCACGTCAGCCAGCAAGAACAGTTCCTCAGCGCCCAACGCCGCAGCGATTGCGGCGGCGGCATCGTCGCCATTCACGTTGAGCGCCCCGCCAATCGACTGATCGTCGTGTGTTGCGACGGGCGATATGACCGGGAGAAACCCTTGCCCAAGCAGCGCATCGATGAGTCGCCGATCAACCCGTGCCGGCGTTCCCGCGTACCCAAGCGTCGACGCGTCGAGTGGGACCGCCCGCAGTAACGCCGCATCTTCTCCCGAAATCCCAACCGCGGGCGCACCAACCGCCGTGAGCGCCGATACCAAACGTTTATTGGCCAGTCCTGACAACACCATCCGCACAATCTCAAGCACACCTTCGGTCGTGACGCGACGACCACCTACGAATGCGGGCTCCTCGCCGCGGTGACGCTGGAGTTCGCTGATCTGATCGCCACCACCGTGCACGATGGTAAGCTGACCGCCGCTCTGTGTCCACAGCGCCGCCAACGCCGCAGGCAACGCCGCATCGGTCTGCGTCCGTCCGCCCAGTTTCACCACCATCATGCCGCTCATAAATGCAGTCCCGAGACTTCATCAAGACCACACATGAGATTGGCGTTCTGGATAGCCTGACCGGCCGCGCCTTTTACGAGATTGTCGATAGCGCTGAACACCAGCAGCGTGGGTGTGCGCACACCGGTGGGGATGCGCGCGCCAATACGAACGACATTGCGATGACGCACGTCGGCCAGCGACGGGAGCCCCGATGTCAGTTCCACGAACGGTTCCGACTGATAGGCCTCCCGATACGGAGCCAGCGGGTCGTCCAGTATGCGCGTCAGCGGGACGCTGATCGTTGACAAAATTCCGCGGTCGACCGGCAGGAGGTGCGGCGTGAAGAGCAGGTCGCAGTCCGTTCCCAGCGCACCCATCGCGGCTCGCATCTCGAACAAATGACGGTGCGAGTTGCCCACCGCATACGCGCGGAAGTCCTCGGTCACTTCGGCGAACAGCAGTTCAAGTTTCGGCGCGGCACCCGCCCCACTCACGCCACTCGCCGAAGCGATGTTGATCGTCGCACCTGGCGCGATCAGTCCGGCGCGCGCCAGCGGAGCCAGGGCCATCAACACACTGGTGGCGTAGCAGCCCGGGTTGGCCACGACGCGCGCGTTGCGTATCGACTCGCGGAAAAGTTCAGGCAGTCCATAGGGTGCGTTCGCGGGAACTCCCGCAGGGAGCACGTGCGTGCCGCCGCCATACCCCGGACGCAAATCGCTCGAGAGGTCGACCACGCGCGCGTCGGCGGCGATCACCCGGGCGACCCATTCGGCGGACGCGCCGTGCGGCAACGCGACGAACACCAGGTCGGCCGTGGCCAGAGCGACCTCCTCGGCGCCCACCAGTGCCACGTCGTGCACGCGCCCCGCCGCTCGCACGCGCAGCGTGGTGCCCCGCTGTGCGTTGGCCGTTGCGAACGCGAGCGCGAACCGCGGGTGTCCCGCGATCAGGGCGCACAGCTCGCGTCCCGCGTAACCGCTGGCGCCAAGGACCCCGACGCGGATAGACTGTTGTTTATGCACACCGAATGCATAAAATTGCATCCGGGTTCTGTCAATCCGTTTCCGAAGGAGAAGTCGTGACCGACAAGACCGACCGTCACCTGGCGATTCGTGAGATCGTCGGCGCACGCGACATCGCGAGCCAGGAGGCACTACGGAAACAGCTTCTCCGACGTGGTTGGGATGTGACCCAATCGACGCTGTCCCGTGACCTGCGTGAGCTGCGTTTGGCACGCATCCCTGACGAACAGGGGCGGGTTCGTTACGCCTTTTCCGAGATGGGACATCCGGACGACGACACGCGTCAGCTGGAATCCTTGCTGCCGCAGTTGCTCGTACGCGTGGAGGGTGTTCAGGTGCTCGCCGTGGCGCGCACGATGAAATCCGGCGCACAACCGGTAGCGGAAGCGCTCGATCAGCTGGACTGGCCCGACATCGCCGGCACGATCGCCGGCGACGACACGGTCCTCATTATTTGTCGTTCGGTGCCGGGGCGCGAGCGTGTGGTGAAGCGCTTAAAGGCGTATCTGCGTTAACCAGAGCGCCCGTTAGCTTACGCCGACACATCTTGATCGCGAGACCCACGTGAACACGAACGACGACCCTACCGCACCCGCCCACAAACTGTGGGGTGGCCGCTTCGCCGGTGGCCCGTCGCCACTGCTCGACGCACTCAACCGCTCGATCGCGACGGACTTTCGCCTCTGGCCGCACGACGTGCGATTGTCGCAGGCGTGGGCGGACGCGCTGGGTCAGGCGGGCGTGTTAACGCGTGATGAGAGTGCGGCGCTTTGCGCCGGTCTCGAGCGCGTCGGCGCTCGCATCGCCGCAGGCGCTCAGCCGGTTGCCACCGACGAGGACATCCATACGATGATCGACCGGTTGTTGCATGAGGATGCCGGCGTCGTGGCGTCCAGGTTGCACACCGGCCGTTCGCGCAACGATCAGGTCGCCACCGCGTCGCGACTGTGGACCATGGACGCCTGTCGCCAGCTGGATATCGCGATTCGCGATTTGCAGCGCGCACTGCTGTTGCAAGCTGAATCACTCAGCAGCGCGATTCTTCCGGCCTACACGCACTGGCAACGCGCGCAGCCGGTCAGTGGCGCGCACTGGCTGCTGGCGCACTTCTGGCCGCTCGATCGTGACCGCACGCGATTACGCAACGCCGAACGCGGCGCCGCCGTGATGCCGCTGGGGTCGGGCGCTATCGCGGGCAGCGCGTTTCCGGTGTCACGTGAGTTCCTGAGGGAGTCGCTGGGATTCGCCACCATCTCGCGCAACAGTATCGACGCCACGGGAGACCGCGACTTCGTAGCGGAGACACTCTTCGTCTGCACCATGACGGCGGTTCACTGCTCGCGCCTTGCGGAAGATCTGATCATTTACGGCACCAGTGAGTTTGGTTTCGTGAAGTTCGCTGACGGCTTCTCGACCGGTTCCAGCATGATGCCGCAAAAGCGCAACCCGGACGTGTTTGAGCTTGCACGCGGATCCGGGGCGCGTGTGCTTGGCGATCTCGTGGCGATGCTCGGTGCGATCAAGGGCCTGCCCAGCGGCTACAGCAAGGACCTGCAGGATGACAAGCGCGCGCTCTTCAACGCCGTCGATCTCCTGCTGCTGGTGCTTCCCGCAATGGCGGGTGCCATCGCCGAACTGCGCTTCGATCGTGGCCGGATGCGCGCGGCCGTATCGAGTGCCATGATGGCCACCGATCTCGCCGACTACCTGGTTAAGAAGGGTGTGACATTCCGCGACGCGCACGGTGCCGTCGGGACCCTCGTGCGCGAAGCGGAGGACGCGGGAATCGAACTCGCCGCACTATCGGTAGAGCGATTCACCGCCGCCCACGCGTTCTTCGATGCCGACGCGCACCGTGCGCTCGGGGCCGAGGCGTCGCTGGCTGCGCGCGAGATTCACGGCGGTACCGGACCCCAGGCGGTTGCGGCGCAGCTCGTCGCCGCGCACGCCAGCCTGGCTTGACCGCACATCCGTACGATCTCGTCATCTTCGATTGTGATGGCGTGCTCGTGGATAGCGAGCGCATCGCCAATCGAGAGTTTGCCTTACTACTGAAAGAGATCGGCCTGCATTTTACCTTTGCCGAGATGGTCGACACGTTTGTCGGTAACTCGATGCCCAGGTGTTTGGAGATCATCGCGGGGCATCTCGGCCATGCGCCGCCGAAAGATCTACTTGATCGTTATAGCGCGATGACGCGACTGGCCCTCATCCGCGAGTTGCGGCCCGTGCGGGAGATCGATGCACTCCTCGATCTGCTCGACGCCGCGCGACTGCCATACGCCGTCGCGTCAAATGGTGATCATGCCAAAATGGATACCACTTTGGGTGTCACCGGCTTGCTGCCGCGCTTCGAGGGCCGCCGCTTCTCGTCCGCTGACGTGGTGCACCCGAAGCCCGCTCCCGATCTCTTCCTGTATGCGGCGGGACGAATGGGGGTCACGCCAGCGCGATGCGTGGTCGTCGAGGACAGTCCGCTGGGAGTCGAGGGAGCCTGTGCGGCCGGTATGACGGTTATCGGATACGCGGACCTGATGCCGGCCGAACGGCTGCGAGCGGCCGGCGCGAGCCTCGTGGTCGACCACCTGTCCAAGCTGGGTTCGCTGCTTGGCGTGAATGCGGACTGAAGGCGACTTTCTGCTTGCCACAGCTCCGGCAACGCGCTATCGTCTCGCGAAACCCGCGCGGTTCAAGTACGTCTGAACCGCCGTGTTGGAGTTTCGGTAGTGCAGTCGTTAGTGGTACTATTGTGTAATCATCCGCCGTTCACCCGAAGTGCGAGGATAGCGAAGATGCTGAAAAGAATTATTGGTACGATGGCCGTTGCGGTGCTCATCCTGGCACCGGCGCAGCAGGTTTCGGCGCAGGTCGCCAAGGGTTACACCGATATCGGCGTGACCGTCGGTGTTGGTAACACTGGCAACGCCGGCCTCGCGTTCGGTTTGCGATTCGAGCACATCTTCAAGGAGCTCCCCGACCTTGGCGGTGGCTTGCTGGGTATTGGCAT
>JANLVM010000226.1:0-2045 GCA_031364015.1 Gemmatimonadaceae bacterium | reverse complement strand
GCAAAACCCTCCGCGATACCGTCGCGGTCCCGGGCGAATACGGTGCCCAACGGCTCGCCGGCTCGCACGATATCCCCCGGACGCGCCGTGATGACGAAGCCCACACTGGGATCAATGACGTCGTCGACCGTTCTCCGACCGCCACCCAGCTGCACAACCCCTCGTCCAATGGTTCGCGGCTCGACGTGGGCGATGACCCCATCGCGTGGGGCCATATACAACTCGCACTCCGCCGCCTGCGGTAACAACCCTGGATCATCCACCACGCGCGGGTCGCCGCCTTGCGCGGCAATGATGTCCTGGAATTTGCGAGCCGCCCGACCGCTGGAAATCGCAACTTCCATACGACGACGCGCGTCGTCACGGTTCGATGCCGCACCACCCAGCAGCAACATTTCCGCGCCGAGTGCATACGTGAGTTTCATGAGGTCGGGTGGACCTTCGCCTTTAAGCGCCATGATCGACTCTTCCACTTCCAGCGCGTTACCGCAGGCGCGACCCAATGGACGATCCATCGCGGTGAGCAGCGCGATGACGGGGCAGCCGTGGTCGGCGCCCAAGTCGATCATCGTCTTGGCCAATGTGAGGCCGCGCTCGAGATCGGGAAGGAACGCGCCCGACCCACGCTTGACGTCGAGTACCAGTCCGGTGAGGCCCTCAGCCAATTTTTTGGACATGATACTGGCACTAATGAGCGGAATGCTCTCCACGGTCGCGGTCGCGTCACGCAGCGCATAGAGACGCCGATCGGCGGGTGCGATCTCGCGCGTCTGCCCGATAAGCGCACAGCCCAGCTGTTCCAGCAATCGCGTCGCCTCGGCGAGCGATAAATCAGTACGGAACCCGGGGATCGATTCGAGCTTATCGAGCGTACCACCGGTGTGCCCCAATCCGCGACCGGACATCATCGGTACCGCGACGCCCAGCGAGGCCACCAGCGGTGCCAGCACCAGCGACGCTTTGTCGCCAACCCCGCCCGTCGAATGCTTGTCGACGCGTGGAACCGCGAGATGTGTGAGGTCGAGCGACGCTCCACTCTGCAACATCGCAATAGTGAGCGCGCCGATCTCGTCGCGGTCCAGTCCCTGGAAATAGATCGCCATCGCCAGCGCGGACATTTGGTAGTCCGGCACAGCGCCGTCGGCGTAGTTTTGCATCAAGCGGCGCCATTCGGCGGGCGTAATTCGACCCCCGTCGCGCTTCCGTTCGATCAGCGAGCGTGCGAGCATAGTGTAGGCATGATGCAGCCAACCTACCACGCGCGACCGTTGTGCACGAGCGGCGGCAACTACGTCCCCCAACCCGGCCTTCGACTTCTCATGCTGATTCGCCGCATTCTTTGCGGTACGCTGGCGCTGTGTATCGGCGCCACCATGCTGCAGGCACAATCGACCATCGAACTCCTTGAGGCCGGCGATCGCGAGACCACCGCACGCCGCCCCGCGCAGGCTCTACCGCTGTTCGAACGCGCTATTGCAGCCGACCCCAACAACTACGCGGCGCTGTGGAAGGCGTCGCGGGCACTGGTCGATCTGGGTGAGGTGGAAAAACGCGAAGAGACACGAACGAGTCTGTACTTGCGCGCAGTGGACTATGCCAAGCGGGCCATCGTTGTCGCTCCGAACGATGCGGAGGGATACTTCCACCTGTCTCGCGCGATTGGTCGCACGGCGTTAGCGGTTGGCCCGCGCGCCCGCGTGAAGTACGGGATTGCGGTGCGCACCAACGCGCTGCGCGCGCTCGAGATCGCGCCGCGACATCCGGGTGCGCTGCACGTCATGGGCGTCTGGAACGCCGAGATCATGCGGCTGAACAGCATCACACGCTTGGTAGCGAAGGCGTTTCTTGGGGGGAAGATCTTCGAGACCGCGAGTTGGAGCGAAGCGACTCGATACATGGAGCAATCGGCCGCAGTCGATCCGGCACGACTGGTTCATCGGCTCGACCTGGCGCGCGTGTATCGTGACACCGGGCGAAAAGAAGATGCGCGCGCGGCGTACACGGCGGCGATTGGACTGTCTGCAATCGACGCCAACGATGACATG
>JANLVM010000182.1:0-7981 GCA_031364015.1 Gemmatimonadaceae bacterium | reverse complement strand
GCGCGGCATCACTTACGTGGTGCTCATCTGTACATCCCTGCTGCTGGCGGTTGGAATGAGTTGGTCGCACATGTCGCGAAAGCTCAGCGGACAGGTCGACATGGATCAGACCGACTGACATCGCATGGCTTCACACACTCGCTCGCGCGTTCGACCGCCGAACACCACGCCCGCTCAGCGCCGGGCGCTGCGTGAACGTGTGCGTGCCGAGTGCGCCAACCTGCCGGGTGTGTATCGCATGCTCGGACCCACGGGCAGTGTGCTGTATGTGGGCCAGTCGCGCGTGCTGCGTACGCGCCTGCTCTCCTACTTTCGCGCCACCAGTCGACGCGATAAGGCGGCCCGCATTCTCCGGCACGCGTTCAGCATCGAGTGGGAGTACACGAACAGTGAGTTTGGCGCGCTGCTGCGCGAGCTGCGGCTGATCAAGCAGCATCGCCCACAGTTCAACTCGATGCTCGTCACCGATGACTGGCCGCGCGCCTACGTGGCGCTCACCGGCGGAGCCGTGCCCGGCATGCGTGTGGTCCCGCGCTCCGACGATCCGTCGGCGGTGGCGCTGTTCGGACCATTCCGCAAAGTGTCGATGCTGCGCGAGGCGGTGCGCGCACTCGCCGACGCCACAGGACTGCGTGACTGCGCGCTTGACGAAGCCGGCGCAACCTCCAAGACTGCAACGCTCTGGTTCGCCAGTGAACCGGTGACACACCCATCGATGCGTTTGCCCGTGCGCACGCGCGCGCCTGGATGTCTTCGCCATGAGCTCGGGACGTGCGTCGGACCCTGCATTGGCTTTGGCGATGGGACCATCTATCGTGAGCGCGCCGAAACCATTCGCGCGTTTCTTGAAGGCAAGTCGGACGTGCCCGTCAATGACCTCACGCGAGCGATGGAGGCCGCGTCGAGCGCGCTGGAGTTCGAAAGAGCGGCGGTGCTGCGTGACCGCCTCGAGCGCGTGCGATGGCTGCATCAGCGTGTGCAACATTTTCGCGCGAATGTGGACCGGCTGACCTTTCGCTACCACGCGCGCGGAACGGACGATTCCGAATGGGTGTACCTCGTTCGGCGAGGGACGGTTCGCGCCGTGGTGCCCCACCCCACGAATGACCTGGCCCGGGCCGAACTGGAAGCCTTGGCGCATCGCATATACGAAGGTGCCGATCCATCAGGCGCAGACATTCCTTCGCACGACCTCGATGAATTCCATCTCGTCGCCAGTTGGTTCCGTCGGCGTCCTGACGAAAGCGGCCGCACCTACCCCGCCATAGCCGACTGAGGCGTTTCGTCACCGACCGTTGCGGCCGCTTGCCGACCGCGCGAACACGCCATAGGGTCAATGTTGAGTTGCGTTTACCCGGATTGACCTCGCACCGGACTCTGCCCATGTCGACTGCCCACTCCTCCCTCACATCGCGCGTCCTCTTGCGCGCCGCCCTTGTGAGCGCCGGAACGCTCGTCTCCGGCATTGCGCACGCGCAGCCATCGGCCGCGCCGTCAGCGGACACCGTCAAGCTCACCGAATGGACAGTGCCCTGGGAGAAAACGCGTCCGCGCGATCCATCCTTCGACGCGAGCGGTCGCATCTGGTTCGTGGGCCAAGAGGGCAATTATGTCGCGCGACTCGATCCAAAGTCCGGCGCCTTCACCCGCATGGAGATCGATTCGGGGACTCATCCGCATACGGTATCGATTGACGCGAAGGGCAACGCCTGGTACACCGGCAATCGCAACGGCATGATCGGCCGTATCGATGGGCGCACAGGTGTCATCACGCGCTATCCCATGCCCGACTCCGCAGCAAGAGATCCGCACACGATCGCCTTCGACGCAAAAGGGGATCTGTGGTTCACGCTGCAGAACAGCAACATGGTGGGCCACCTCGTGCCGTCCACGGGCAAGGTCACGCTGCTCACCATGCCGTCACCCCGGACACGTCCCTACGGCATCGTCATTGATCGCTCGGGACGTCCGTGGTTCAATCTGTTCGGCACCAATAAAGTCGGCACCGTCGATCCGACATCCATGCGTGTTCGTGAGTATGTCCTGCCCGACGCGCGCGCGCGCGGCCGTCGCATTGCACTCACCACCGATGGTGGCGTGTGGTACGTAGACTACTCCCGCGGCTATCTGGGTCGACTCGATCCGGTCAGCGGCAACGTGCGCGAATGGCCGATGCCCGCAGGCGGTACATCGCTGCCGTATGCAATGACCGTCGACGACGACGATCGACTGTGGTTTGTCGAGACGGGCACGCAACCCAATCGACTGGTCGGCTTCGATCCGCGCACATCGCAATTCTTCTCGCGCACCGATCTCGGACCCGCCTCACCAAACACGGTCCGACACATGGTGTTCGATAAGACGACACGCACCATCTGGTTCGGCAGTGATCGCGGAACGATCGGACGCGCGGTGATACCCAAGGGAACCACCCGGCCGATCGGGTGAACTCCGACGGGGGGCGCGTTCAGCTCCCTCTAGATCCCTCTAGCGTGGGGCTAGGTGACAGCGGGGGTACAGGCCGGGTACATGGTTGACAGAGTAGTCCGGCAGCATGGTTTACACTCCTTCTAAACTGCACGGCGACTCCTCTTACGCGAGAGCACCATGCCTTGGTTGGAGACCGACCTGATGACCGAACGCCTCAAGTTTGTGCAGGACGCCTTGAGTGACCGCTTCACGATGAGCGAGCTCTGTGCGCGCTATGGCATCAGCCGTCGGATCACCATGCCCGCACGGCCGCGGGGCGTTGCGGCTCGTGTGGCATACGATACCAGCGCGGCTGCCGACGGGCATTCCGGAGATCGAGTCCCTCGAGCATGAGCATCAACTCGCCCGAATCCACTTCCACGTGCTGCTGTCCCGCCCTCGGCGCCACCGGAATTCTAAACGTCCCATGCTCGAGACGTTGGGCCCGGGGCCAGGGCCTGTCTTCCCCGAGAGGCAAGCGGGCCAGCGAAGGAGCCTGCGCCGGCGGGCTTCAGAGCACGGATGCCAGATGGCGCGCCGCTTCGTCGAAGGCGTTGCGAAGGTGCGTGTGACGCGCTTCTCGAACGCGGGGATCGGGATGTCGGAATGCCTGACGGCTCGTGTGGTACGTTGGAATTATCACGAGGCGTCGGGCGGCGATGAGCGATCGATGGAGGCGCTCGATGCGCTTCCAGCCAGCCTTGGCGGACACGCCGTGAAGCATGACGACGGACAGGTCTGGTAGGAGATCGATCAGCTTTCGGAGTGGTTCGCTGCCCGCCGAAAGTTCTTCGGCGGTGGGGGCACGGTTGATGTACCAGGGGTAAATGTTCCACGGAACGATGTCGTCCGCGGAGATGCCCGCATCGGCGAAGAGGCGGCTGATAGCCTCAGCCGTCGCATCATCGTTCTCCATGCAAAGAAAGCCGCTTCCCAAACCTGTTTGGGTCTTCGGTCCGGGATCCCGGAGCACGCTGAGCAGCCGCGCGCGCACCCCACCGTACATCGGTGCCACGTGGGGCATCCAGCCGCGCCCGGTGACACTCAGTTCGTCGACGAGTCGATTGATGGGAGCGATGTGATCTTCGTATCGACGACGAACCTGATCGTCGCGAAACGCTTCCTCCGCCATGCGACGTACCATGGTGCTCCGTGTCTCTAAACAATGATTCTTCAGCGATGATACAAGAAGGCGTATTCGGCTTGGCGGCTACTACGCTCCTCCGAACTCCAGTCGCAGCTGTGCGACCGATTGTTCGAGCCCAGACGCGCGCAGTCGATCGAGCATGTCGGCAAGAGATACTGGTGGCGACTTCAGCGCCGCTGCCTGCTGCGACACCACCCTGGCGATCGTACCCGGTGCAATTCCAATCGCGTCGAGCACAAAGTCGTCGGGATGCTTGGCCTCGATACCGAACGGCTCGAGAACGTTGTCGGGAAAATCCTTGAGGTTGAACGTCACAATAACCTGCGCATTGCTTCGAATCGCTGCGGCAACAACATGCCGATCGTTCGGATCAGGCAGCACGAGACTGTCTGCGAGGCCGTCGTAGTTGGTCACGAGACAATCTGGCACGGCCGTGCACATCAACTCCCGCGTTCGTGTCAGCGCGTTAGGCGAGATATCTGGTCGATCCGCCGCGATGCTTCGAAAGCACTCGTCAAGAATCTCGTCACTCCAGCGAGCTCGAACAACGCCGACGAGCGCGATGCGAAGGAGCAGGTCACGAACCGGAGCTGGGTAGAGTACGCACGCATCGTAGATGACGACGAACGCCACGCGCGTTAGTACCCCACGCCAAGTTCCTGGGCCTGTGCCGCAAGTTGGTCCAGCACGCTCTGTCGTCTCGCTTCGTCCAACTGCTTGTAGTGCAGGAGGTCCTCGAATCGAACCCGACGATGCGTGCCGACCTTGCGGTAAGGCAAAGCATTCTCTTCGAGCAGGGCGATGAGAAATGGCCGCGACACATTCAGGAAGTCGGCAGCCTGCTGCGTCGTGAACTCTGCTTGCACGGGGACGATAGTCACCGCGTTGCCGTTCGCCATTTGCGCGAGAATCTCGAGCAGGAGCTCGAAGGCTTCCTTGGGTACAATGGCGTCTTCATCGCCGGCGCGAACACGAACGGTTCGCCCCGTTCCGTGGCCGGCGGGGGAGAGCGATCGCAACGCCAGCTTCGCGGCTTCGGCGTCGCTGGGGGTAGGAATAGGCAGGGTCGCGACAGTCATATAAACAATCTACGAATATTCGAAATAAACGCAACAATCGAATTGTTCGCAATCTTCCGTTGCTAGTGACCTGCTGGTCCTATAGCCGCCTTATCAGCAGCAGCAGCTCCCGCTAGCCCTCGACGAGAGTGTTTCACGAGCCAGCACCGCGGGATCGGGGCGCATTAGCAACGTGAGCACGATGGCCGCCAGCACGAACAGCACCGCGGAGAAGACGAACGGTCCGGCGCGCGTGGGCACACCGTAACCTTCAGTCGCGGCGCCGGCGAATGCTGAGAGATTCGGCCCGACAACGGCACCGAGCGTCGTCGCCCACACGATCAGTGAGAGATGTCGGCCGCGGAGCGCTGGCGGCGCCAAGTCAACCGCCGCATACCGCGCCTACATGTTGGCTGCGGTTGCGGCCCCGAACAGGAAGAAGCCGGCGAATAGCATCGCGAGCGAACCGCGCACGGCTGCCGATACGACGAGGACCGCGCCGAGTGCCGCGACCAGGTAAGCGGCTGTCAGGCTCTGTCACCGTCCACTGCGTTGCACGATCATCGTGCCGGCAATGCAAGTAGAGCAGGACCAAGCACGACGCTGCTCCGCGCGAGGCCCGACTTGCTCGTGTCCGAAGGTTCTGCGGCGAGCCAGTCCGACGGCAACCAGCTCAATCGCAAGCCTACAAGGAACCACACCATTGCGCAGAGCAAGGGACGATGCCGCGAAAAGCGGCAGACTCTTGCAATGGAAGTCATTGTCATAAAGTCTTTCCGAAAACCGGAAAACTACTTACCGTAGCGCCCGTGATACCCTCGACGCAGTGCGCCGAATCGTCATCGCTCCCACGTCTGCGCACGCCGCGACATCGACAGCAGTCGCCAGTACAGCGCGCGAATCTCGTCCTCCGGCACTCCCGCCGAGCGCGCCAGTATCGAGACGCGTGCGAGAACCGCCGCCTCGCGCGCCGGATCCAACACCGGCTCACCATCCGCCACCTTCAGCTCACCAACCGCTCGCGCCAGCGCCAGTCGCTCGGCAATCGCGGCGATCAGCCGTGTGTCGACATCCTCGATCGCCGCGCGCAGCTCACTCAGTGACGCCATCATACGACACTCGCGACCGGAACCGCCGCCTCGGTTGGCATCGCGATGCCACGCCCAATCGCGTTGGCAATCAGGCGCACCTGCTGCATCATCGCGGCAAAGGCGGCGAACTCCAGTGACTGGTCACCGTCCGAGCGTGCTGCCGCAGGATTCGGATGCACCTCCACGATCAACCCATCCGCGCCGGCTGCAATCGCCGCCATCGCCAGCGGCGTCACCAGATGCGCACGTCCGCCCGCATGACTCGGATCGACGATCACCGGCAAGTGTGACTCGCGCTTGAGCACCGGAATCGCCGCGATATCCATCGTGTTACGTGTCGCCGTCTCGTACGTGCGAATCCCCCGCTCGCACAAGATGACGTCGCGATTGCCTTCGGCCATGATGTATTCCGCGGCCATCAGCAATTCCGTGATCGTCGCCGACAGCCCGCGCTTGAGCAACACCGGACGCTGCACACGGCCAACCTCCGACAGCAGCGCAAAGTTCTGCATGTTGCGCGCGCCGATCTGCAGAACGTCAGCGTACGATGCCACCAGTTCGACCTGACGCGGATCCATCACCTCAGTCACCACCGGCATGCCGGTCTCGGCACGCACCTCGGCCAGGATGCGCAATCCCGCTTCGCCCATTCCCTGAAACGCGTACGGCGATGAGCGTGGCTTGAACGCGCCGCCACGCAGCATGCGCGCGCCCGACGCTTGTACGGCGTGCGCCGTCTCGTGCATCATCTCGCGGCCTTCCACCGAGCACGGTCCGGCGATCACCACAATCTCGTTGCCGCCAACCACGGTGCCCGCCGGATCACCGAAGCGCACCTGCGTGTCGCCCACGACATACTCGCGCGACGCCAGCTTGTACGGCTTGAGCACCGGAAGGACGCTCTCTACGCCCTCCAGCGCCGCGAGCGCGTGTTCAGCAAGCACACCTTCGTCGCCAATGCAGCCAACAATGGTGCGTTGTTCACCTCGACTGACATGGGCACGCAACCCAGCGCGTTCGACGTACTCGATAATGCGATCGAGTGCGTCGGGTGAAATGCCGGGAGTGGTAACGATGATCATGGGGTCCTCGGGAGAGTGAATGTCACCCCAAGGCCGCGCTCGCCGGGCCTCGAAACGACGCGAGGCCCGTGCAGTTGCACGGGCCTCGCGGTGGTCGGGATCGTTAGCGCGTCAGCCGCGCACAACTCCAGCACCGTGGCCCATGCGGGACGGTGTAAAGTAATAGTAGCTGGCGGCGGCTGATGAACGCGTCATGTACTGCACAGTAGGGCGCGCGTGGCCGTCTGTCAATATCCTTCGGTGTCGCTCAACTCTTACTTGCTCGCATGCCCGTATCACACAACAGCCAAACGCGTGATAGCACTGACATTCCCCGAATTGCATTTCAGGGTATACTCGGGGCGTTCAGTGAGTTGGCGATCCAGCAGCACTGGCCGAACGGCGCCACCCCGGTCCCCAACGAGTCCTTCGAGGATGCGCTGAGCTGCGCGCTCACAGGCAGTGCGGATCTTGCCGTCATCCCGATTGAAAACGCCATTGCCGGCGTCGTGCATGATGCAATCGCCGCGCTCGATGCGATGGAGGCGCAGCTGCATCGGCATGCAGAGATTCAGTTGCTCGTGCAGCTCTGCCTGATGGCACTGCCCGGAGCCACGCTGAGCGAACTGCGCGTCGTTCGCAGTCACCCCATGGCGCTGGGGCAGTGTCGTATCTTTTGTGCACGCCATGCCTGGCTCCAGCCACAGTCGCACGCGGACACCGCCGGGGCAGCGCGCGAGGTTGCTTCGCTCGGCGATCGCACGCTCGGCGCGATTGCCAGTGAAGGCGCCGCGCGGCACTATGGGCTGGAGATTCTGGCGCATTCGATCCAGGATGTGCCTGCCAACTGGACACGTTTTGTGGTCGTCAGCAAACGCTGAGCCGCCGAGGTGGCGGATGTCTCGTCTCTCCCTCTTGATGTCTCCCGTCTCCCGTCTCCCGTCTCCCGTCTTCATTCGAGCGTGCGTGCCGGTGGCACTGCTACTGTCTCTCGTTCCGAGCGCGACTCATCTCGCCGCGCAGTCCCCGGCCACAACCATGCGCGTTATTCCGCCCGCGTTGGCCGCCCTCAGTGCGCCAATCAATCGCGAGCTCTCCGGCGATCGGGCGCGGGTCACCGTCGGCTTCGTAGAGCAGTTCTTTCGGCTTCCGGGC
>JANLVM010000126.1:0-8437 GCA_031364015.1 Gemmatimonadaceae bacterium | reverse complement strand
GCGATCCTCGGGTCGATCGTCTGGGCGCGAATCTTCGGTTTGCCGCGCGCGCGTCGGCCGTCCGATACCACTGCGCCAGACTTGCCCCCAGGACCGCACCGTCTTCTTCATCCTCGGCATGTTCCAGGAGGCGATGATCCCGCGCGAGCAACTTCCCGTTGCGGATACGCATGATGACCACGCAGGCATCTTCGCCATCGCGCGCATACCCCACCACATCGCGATCGCCCCCTTCGACTTCGACCACGACGGTTGGCTCTTCCATCTTCTCGAGATGAAACAGGGCATCGCGCAACTCTCGCGCGCGCTCAAAATCCAGTCGTTCCGATGCGTCCAGCATGCGTTCGCGGACGAGGCGCACCACGTCACTGGTGCGCCCTTCCAGAAACCAGACCACTTCGTTGATCATGAGTCGGTAGTCCGACTCGGACTGATAGCCGACACACGGCGCCTGGCAGCGCTTGATGAAGTAGTCGAGGCACGGACGCTCGGGCGCTTCCTTGAGTAGCGCGTAGTGACACGAGCGGACGGTAAAGATTCTTTTTACCACGTTCAGTGCGCGCCGCATTGCCCCCACGTCGGTGTAGGGCCCGAAATAGCGCGCACCGTCCTCAAGCAATCGCCGCGTGACTACGACACGTGGGAACGGTTCCTGTACGGAAACCTTGATGTACGGATAGGACTTATCGTCGCGAAGGGCGACGTTGAATCGCGGATGATGTTCCTTGATCAGCGTCGCTTCGAGAATGAGCGCGTGTGCCTCACTGGGCACGACGATGGTTTCAAGCTCGTGTGCCTTGCGCAACAAGCCGCGCGTTTTCGGACTCGTCTCGTGATCCTGACTCCAATAACTGCGCACGCGCGACCGCAAGCGCTTGGCTTTTCCTACATACAGCACCGTGCCGTCTTCGGCCTTCCACAAATACACGCCGGGAGCATCTGGCAGATGCGGCAGCTTCATGGCAATCGCGACGGGCATCCCCCGCGCGATCGCCGTTCGCGTCCATTCGTCATCCGGTAATGGCAACGAAGACAACAACTGCTCCTGCTGCGCGGAAAGCGCTCCCGACGGGACGCGCTCGGACGGTCTCGGTGGTGTCGGCACTGACATGGTGGCTACGCGCGCGGCGTGAGTCGAAGCCATCGCGACGCCTCTCGCGACCCCATCCACCACGCGGTCAGCAGATACACGAGCCCAAATAACAGCAGCGTCGGAGGGCCGCTCAGCATGGGATGCAACGCGCGCAGCCACCACCGCACAGGGAACGCCCCGAACATCGCCAGTAGCGACGCGAGCACAATGCGCCGGGAGCCCAGCCACATCGCGCGGGTATACAGCGGGCCCAGACGCGCGCGCAGTCCGCGCGCGAGCAGTGAGAGATTCGCGAACGAACCCAGCGCACTCCCCACGGTAATGGCGACCGCCCCCCACGGCGCATGACGGAACGGATAGGCCAGCGTCACCGACGCGACGGCCGAGACCATGAGACTCACTACGGACGCGCGCAGCGGTGTACGGTAGTCCTGCAGAGCGAAATACGCTGATGCGAGGAGCTTGACCGATGCGAAGCTGACCAGACCGATCGCGGAGCCCGCGAGTATCAGACGCACGACCTGCTGCTCGTCGGCACCGAATCGACCATTCCGGAGCAGCAGACCGACGCACAAGTCGCCATAGGCGAGAAACACCACGGCGCAAGGGATGATGTAGAACAGGATACGCTGCCAGCCGCCGCGAAGGCGCTCCAGCAAAACGCCGTCACGCGTGTTCTCCGACTCACGCGAAAACTCGGGCAACGAGGAGGCGGCAACGGAGACACCGAACAGCGATACCGGAAGCAGTGCGATCAAACTGGCATACGCAATGTTGGTCGCGGCGCCGAGCGGCAGATACGATGCGATCTGCAAATCGATCAGTGAGGAGATCTGGACGACACCCAGCGCCATGATCACCGGACCCATGTTGCGCAGCGTTGTGGTGAGGCCCTCGGTCGAACGATCCAGTGTCGGTCGGAGCACGCCCACCAGGCGCACGACCTCCGGGAGCTGCGCGCCCACTTGCAGGACAGACCCCACTAACGTCGCCCACGCGAGCCACCACGCGAGCTGTGCCAGCGACTGCGCCGCCGCACCCCACCACAGCAACAGCACGATCTGCGCGACCGACCACAGCGCCGCACTGGCATACGACCAAAAGAAGCGACGATGCGAATTCTGCACGCCGAGGCACCATCCGCTAACCACCATCAGTCCCGTCATCGGAAAAAGGACGCGGGTCAAGCGCGTGGTGAGCTCCGCGCGTACCGGGTCGAATCCCGGGGCGAATACGGCGGTGAGGAACGGTGCGGACGCGATGCCAACCAACGTCAGTATCGAGACGCCCGCGAGCAGGAACCCGAGAACGGCTGCAGCCAGCGCTTTTGCGCCCGCCGCGTCGGAACGCGCGAGCAATCGTGAGTACACGGGCACGAACGATGCGGACAGCGTGCCTTCACCCAGCAAATTCCGGACGGCATTGGGAATCTTGAATGCCGCGTTGTACGCATCGGCTTCCGCACCAGCCCCGAAGTAGCGCGCAAACAGCGTGGTCCGCACCAGTCCGAGCAGGCGACTGATCAGGATACCTGCGAAGACGACCGACGCACTCCGCGAGCCGGAAAGCGCCGGCGGCGACTCAGGCCCCGTCGACAAGCCGCTTCGCATACGCGTACGCATCGAGTCGCATCGCGTCAAGAATGGAGGGACCGAACCGCGCCAGCAGCGGCACCAGATTGAGTCGACGCTCTGGCGAGTGTCCTTCGGGACGAAGCGCCGCGCGCACGTACGCCACGTCACGCATGAGCGCGACCTCCTTCCGCTTGACGCCGGACCGCACGCGGCGTTCGAACCGCTCGAGCCGCACCGTAAGGTCCTTCGCCAGCCCGGCCACGACGTCCGGAGATACCACGGGCTCTGTCCGGGTCACCGCCTCGCGCACCGCACGCACTTGCGTCTCCAACGCCACGTGCAGGCGTTCGATGGCGTCCTGGACTTCTGGCTCGACCGTGTTCCGCGCCACCTGCGATTCCGCAGCGTGCGGATCGCGCAGCGCGGTCTCGTTCAACCCCAGTGCTTCCCGTAACCGATCGGCGCGGCCTTCGATGATCTCGCCCGCCCAACGCGGCACCGCCAGAGGCGACTCAAGACCCAAGGCCATGGCGATGGGCGCAATCTGCGCGAAGTACGCGTACTCGCCCGGCCCGGCATGGTAGGCCACCGTGGGCAACAAGGCGCGTTCGATGACCGGACGGAGCAACACGTTTGGTCCGAGTGAGCCCGCGTCTGCTTCGCGCACCACACGCACCGCATCGACGACGGGCACCCTGGCGCGCACCCGATCACGCTCGCGCCCTGAACTTCCGACCGTGGTACGAAAGACCAGTGACAGGTCATCGAGTACGTCAACCTGAGGCGCGAATCCCGCTGCGACGATATCGCCCGAACGCGTCGCGAGGGCCTCCGACACCGCCGGTGCGTGCTGCAACGCGCGACGCAACACGGGATCCGCCGCGAGCCGTAGCGCCGCATGCGACGCGTCGAGGACCGCCATGCCTAACGGCTCGAGCACCGCCCGCAGGAGCTGCACATACGCCGCACCGATCGTGGCGTGCGGCACATACGCCTGATCCATGACGCGCAGTATGGAATCATACGCCGCCGAGCCACTCGCGTGGCGCAGCGACTGCAGCGCCGCGTGCATCGATCCGAGCCGCACGTCGGCCATCGCGACACCCTCGGTGGGTGGACCTTCCAGCGTGAGCGTTTCCAGTCCACGCGATGTGGCGAGGTACGTCACCGCCGCTTCAACCCAATCGGAGTCGTCCGTGGCGGCCCAGAAAATGGGGGCGACCGGTATGCCCGTCGCTTCTTCCAGCACGTCTGCCATGGCCAACGCGCTGAGCGCTTTGCTCCAGGTATAGGCAGGTCCGCCAAAAAGACCGGGTTGCTGCCCCGTCGTGACGACAACCCCGTGCGCGGCGGCTCGTCCAAGTCGTTCTGCCGCGCGTCCCGTCGCCGCAATGGCCGGCGCCAAGGGCGTCAACCAATCATGACCGTGTGCCGCAGCCTGCACGCGCTGCACCCGCGCGCGCCACTCCTCAACCGATCGCGGACGCTCGGCCAGCCAACCATGCAGGGCCGGATTCTGTTGCAACGCCTGCGAGAGCGCCGTGCCGCCCAGCGACACGCGACGCAAGGACCAGCCGTCCAGCGACGCCGCGTCGGACGTCACGTCACTGTGCTCTGAAATCACTTGTGATACGGTTCGCCGCGCATGATGGTGCCCGCGCGATAGAGTTGTTCGGACAAGACGAGGCGCGCGAGTTCATGCGGGAGGGTCCAGGGCGCGAGGGCGAGTCGGCGCGTGGCGCGCACCCGGATGGGTTCGCCCAGTCCGTAGGCTCCCCCGATCACGAACGCCACACTGTGCGCCCGGTCGCGCAGCACCGACAACCACTGCGCGAAGGCGTCGGAGTCGAGCGTCTCTCCGCCCGGTTCGCAGGTCACGACCCGCGCATCCGGTGCCAGCCGTTCCACGAGTCGTTCGGCCTCGCGCGTGCGCACGTGATCAATCGTCGCTCCGCGCGCGGGCTCTTCCTTGACCTCGATGATCTCGAGCGGCCAGTACCGTGCGGCTCGCACCTCGTAGTCGCGAATCGAGTCGGCCAGCCCCGAATGTCGAGGTCGACCGACCGCGAGCAGCGAGACGCGCATGAGGGTGGTGAATCAGGCGTAAATGCCGAGAAGCCGATGCACCGTCGCGACGCGGCTGATGGCCAGCATGTACGCGGCCGTGCGCATGTTCACCCGATGCTGCTTGGACATCTGCAGGACTTCCTGAAAACTGCGAGTCATGATGCCGCCCAGTCGCTCGTTGACATCGGCTTCTGACCAGAAGTAGCCCATGCGATCCTGCACCCATTCGAAGTACGACACCGTCACACCACCGGCATTCGCGAGGATGTCCGGCACGACGAAGATCCCTTTGTCATCGAGGATCGGATCGGCGGCCGCCGTCGTCGGTCCGTTGGCGCCTTCGCAAATCATCTTCGCACGAATTTTCGGCGCGTTTTTGGTGGTGATGACGTTCTCCAGTGCTGCGGGGACGAGCACGTCGACGTCGAGCGTCAGCAGATCGTCCGCCCCGATCGCGTCGGCGCCCTGGAATCCCTCCAACGAGCGGTGCTTCTGCACATACGCAATCGCGAGGTCCACATCGATTCCCTTCGCGCTGTAGAACGCGCCGGCACGGTCACTGATGGCCACAATTTTACAACCTTCTTTCGCCATCAGCAGCGCGGTAATCGATCCGACGTTGCCGAAGCCCTGCACGGCAACTGTCGCGCCTTCCATTTTCAGTCCGAGATGATCGAGCGCTTCGCGGGTGCAGAGCATGACACCTCGTCCCGTGGCTTCCTTGCGCCCCAACGATCCACCCATCTCGACCGGTTTTCCGGTCACGACGGCGTTCTCGGTCCGGCCGACGTGCATGGAGTACGTGTCCATCACCCACGCCATCACTCGCTCATTCGTGTTGACATCGGGCGCGGGGACGTCGGTGTCGGGCCCAAGCAAGGAGATAATGCCCTTCGTGTAGCGTCGCGTCACGCGCTCCAACTCACCGACGCTCATGCTCAGCGGATCGCAGACCACGCCGCCCTTGGCGCCGCCAAACGGCAGGTTGACCACGGCGCACTTCCACGTCATCCATGCCGCCAACGCCTTCACTTCTTCCAGCGTGACCCGCATGTCAAACCGGATGCCACCCTTGGCTGGGCCGCGCGACGTGTTGTACAGCACGCGATACCCCATGAACACTTCCACATCACCGTTGTCCATCGGTACCGGCACGGACACGATCAGCTGCTTTTCCGGATTGCGCAGAATCTTGTAAATGCCAGGTTCGAGGTCGAGTAGCTCCGCCGCACGATCGAACCGGGACATCATTCCCTCAAACGGATTCTCCTCGTTGAGGAACATGTCTTTGTCAGGTCGGACGATGCTGTCCGTCGGGAGCCGCAGTAGGTCGATAGCCATTTCGACTGGTTGATATGGGCCGGACTCAGCCGGCCGTGAGTGTGGTGGCCACCCGCGCCGCCAGAAGTCGATCCAATATTCGGTCCAGCGCTTCGATACCTTGATCAACCACCATCGATTGCGAAAGATACCAAAGTGGCGGCGCGGCGCGAGGCCAGCAGGACGCGAGCTTCACTGCGTCCTTGAGCGTACAGACCACACCGAAGGACCCCACTGCCGCCGCCGCAATCTGTGCGGCGTCGCGGGCGTCATAGTCGTGGTGATCCGGGAATCGTCGCACCGTGCGCAAGATCGCACCCAGGCTACGGAGCTGCGCCTCAAACGCGGCCGGATCGCCGATGGCACTCACCGCGCACATCTCCCGCTGGGCGAGCCACTCCGGAGGATGGGTCAACAGGTCGCGGCGAGGGCCAGGACGATGCGCCCCAGCCAATGCGGGGTGCGAGTCGGACCGCGACTCGGCTGCCACCTGGGAGCCCGCCGTGGCCAGTGCCACGGCAAGCCGTAGCGGTCCGGGAACGAGACGGACCACGGCCAGCGGCACATGGGGCGCGGCCGCGCGCGCGGCGGCCATGACCGCATCCACTTGCCATGACGATGCAGCCTTGACCGTTATCACCACCACCTGCGCGCGGCTCAATGACCCGAGTGGTTCGCGAAACGGTCCCGCAGGCAGCAGGCGCGCCGCGCCGGTCCATTGATCGGCGCTGAGGAGCACGACATCCGCCACGCGGGCGGCGCGTCGATGCTGAAATGCGTCGTCGAGCACCACGCAGTCGGCACCCCGCGTTCGCGCCGTCACCATGCCGACGCCGCGGTCGGGCGAAACAATCACCGACACGCCGGGGTTGAGCACCGCGTGCACACGCCACTCATCGTCGCCGACACCGCGCATCACGATTGACGGATGGGCGCCGCGTCTACGCAATCGCTGCACACACCATGCCGAGAAGGGCGTCTTGCCCGTTCCTCCTACGGTCAGATTGCCGACGGAGAGCGCCGGCAACGCGGCGGGCGCGCGGACCCCTCGGTCGTAGCGCGCGTTGCGTCGCCGCACGACCACGCCGAAGGCCCACGCCATCGGGGCCAACGTCCAACGCACGGTTCGGGCCCCCATCGTTTCTTTCTGCCACACGGCGTCCGCGATTGACGACCAGTTCAACGGATCACGCCTCGCGTGCCAGCGCGGCGGCGCGTGCTGTGACCGCGTGAATCGCCGACGCAAACTCCTCCACGCGTGCCGACACGTCGCGCACATCGGTGCCCTCAACCGCCATCGGGGCACCATACACCATCGTCACGCGCGCAAAGGGTTTGGGAATTTCAAACTGATCCCAACTGCGCAAACGCCAGGCCCGATCGACGTGGGCACCGACCGGAACAATCGCGCGCTGCGCACGATACGCCACCACCAGCGCACCCGGCGCAAAGCGATGACGCGGCCCACGCGGTCCGTCTGGCGTAATCGCAATATCGGCGCCTTGTCGCAACACGCGCACACACTCCAACAACGCGCGTGCACCACCGCGCGACGAAGAACCCCGAATACTGGCGACGCCCAGCCTGCTGACAAGGTGCGCAATCAACTCGCCATCGCGGTGTTCGCTGATCATCCCCCGCGTCGGTTGGCGCAACGTCCAGGCGGCGATCAATAGCTGGCCGTGCCAGAATGCGATAACCGCGCGAGGCGCCTCAGCGTGCCTCGCCAGGAGCGCGCGTCGCCCATACACGCGTACGCGCCACGTACGGCCCAGCGCGAACAAGACCCAGCCGGCGACCCGTATCAGAAGGCGCGTCCGGAACGTGAGCGGCGGTGCATTGGCGGCGCGTGGCGATGTTGTGGGCGCTTCGCGAGGTGGCGATGCCACCTCTGGCAAATCCCCTTCAGCCGCCTCTTTCACGAGGTCTTCACACCAGCATCCCGAGCGCCATGGTCGCGACGCGTGCGGCCGCTCCCGGTGTACCCAGCGTGCCGCGCACCGTCGCCAACCCCGCGCGCGCGGCGGCGAACGCCGCACTCGTTTCGTCGAGGAGCGGCTCCAGTGCATCGGCCACACGCCGGGGCTCGAACGCCGCCTGCACAAACTCACGCGACACTTCATAGCCGGCGACGACGTTCACGAGTCCGATATGCGGAATCGTGACCAGGCGCCGCGCGATACCGTACGTGATTCCGCTGGTACGATAGCCGATCACGTGTGGCAGGTCCGCCACTGCGGCCTCGAGCGTCGTCGTGCCGCTCTTGAGCAATCCTGCGGTCGCCGCGCGCAACACGGTGAACGATTGCCCATGCACCAGGGGGAACGGGCAGTGAGCCGTCTCGATGCGCACCGTCGGCGCGACACCGACCACTACGTGAAGT
>JANLVM010000050.1:0-20803 GCA_031364015.1 Gemmatimonadaceae bacterium | reverse complement strand
CCGGCACACTCGCGACGCGCGAATAGATCTCGACGGCGCGCACATCGCGCGGGTTCACGAACGTGTCGAGAATCCCGTCAGTCGTCGGTACGGCCAATCCGTTCAGGAACACCGCCGGAACGCACGATCCCGAGCCGCCTGCACCGCGCATGAGCACCCGATCGCCAGCGGACGAACCCGGCATGATCGTCATCCCGGGTGTGCTGCGAAAGAGGTCTGCCATATTCAAGGCTTGGCGTTGGGTGACCTGCGCCTCGTCCAGGAAATGTCCGAAGCCGCCCTTGCGGCGGCGCTCGAACTCCTCGAGTGGAACAGAGGCGTCGTTGGCTCGCGCACGCACCCGCATCGTATCCACGGTCACAACGAGTACCGCCATCGCGACATCGGCCACGCCTTCAGCGCCTTCGGGGACATCAACGGCCACCCGCACCGGCTGAAACCCCAACGCTCGCGACTCGAGCGTATAGGTTCCCGAGGGAAGCTCCTTCATGTTGAATTGTCCCTGGGCATTGCTCGTCGCCTGAATATCGCTGCCCCACATCACCAGCCGCGCGCCTGCCAATGGCTGTCCGTTCACGGTTCGCACGACACCGCGCAGGCGCCCGCGGCCGCGAAGCGCCCATCGGATGGGTTCGGGCGCCGAATAGTCGCCGCGCGCATTGGTGGGAGTTGGCGAAGCACCGCCCAGCATCACGCGCGTCGCCGATCCGACCAGCAGATCGCGAACCAGCAGTCCGTTGCGGGGCGGCTGCAGTTCCACCACGCCGCTGGAATCGGATCCCCAGAACGCCCGTGTCGTGATCGGCACGTCGGTGGGAATACCGCAAAACGCGAACGCGCCGGTTTCCGACGCCGTCACGAAACGTGACGGCAGTCGGCGTTCAATTCCCTTCGGCCCCATCGTGACTTCACTCCACTGGGCGCGCACGCGAGCAGGCGTGTTCACGCTCACTTTACCCGTGGAACGCACCACCCCCATGTACATCGTGCGCGCGTTACTGGGCGCACCGGGCCCGCACCGTTGGGTAATCAAGGTTGCGACGGAAGGAATCGCCATCGCGACCTCGATGTCGCCAGACGCCTCGATGTCGATACGTCGCAACGGACTCTCGATGCTCAGCGTATCGAGACGATCATGCAGAAAGCCCATCAGGAAGACGCCCGTAGCCACGGAATCCATCGCGAACATCCCCCGGTCGTTCGCACGCGCCGTGCGGATCTGGGTGGGATCATCGACACGGACCAATTGCACCACGGCGCGGTCCAGCGGCCGCATCGCCACGCTGTCGAACACGATGCCGACTACGCGGGCATAAATCGTGGCGGCGGGTGCGCGAAGCGACTGACGCGACTGCGCCATTGCGGGCGAACAGACGACCGCCACGCTCAACGCGGCGAGGGGCTTGACCAGCCGAATCCACCGGGCGATCGGCCATCTCGGTCGTCGCATCCCCACGAACAGATCGTTCATGAGAATAGCGCTCGGTGCCACGATTCCGCCGCCGGACGTTCGAACCGCTCACGCCACGCGCCGACGGTATCGATCATGGTATCAAACACCGGCGTGTCCTGGCGCACCGTCCCGTTGCGCGCCGCCGCCTTGAACGCGTGGCGTGCGGCGGCGGTCACCTGCCCGTCGGTATCGCGCCAGAACACCGTGCCGCTCTCGACCATCGACGTGCCAATCTCTCGCTCCAGGTGCGTCAGCACACGAAACAGTCCATCAATCGAACAGCCCGACGCCCCGTGGGCCGCTTCATCGACAGCAATCGCCAAAAACTGATTGTCACGCCAGTCACGCGCGCAGGAAAGCGGCGCCCCGTGCGCGGTCCATTGGGCCAAGTGTTCATCGACGGCCGCCAATAGCGCACGAGCCGGAGCGCCCGTCACGGGCACTCCGGCACCAAACACCCACACACGTGCCGAGTCCGGCATGGTGGCGAACACGATCTGCGTCATGATTCATCTCGTACGATATGGCGTTGAGCCGTGACGTTACTCGGGCTTACCCGCGCCAGGCAACTGGAGCATCGGCATCGCGCCACCGGTGACCTGCGGCATCTGACCGTTCCACCGCTTGGCCATTTCATACTGCACCAGTGTTGAGGTAATGCTGCGCGACAGCAACTCGTTCGCCTTGGCCTGCGCCTAGGCTTCCGCCAGAATCGCCTTGGCGCGACCCATCGCTTTGATACTGTCGCCCTGCGCCTGAAACGTATTCTTCTGCAGTTCGTTCTGCGCGGTCAAGGACTGTTGCTGCATCACATTCTTCAAAGAGATCGCGTCCATCACCGCCTTTGGCGCACGGAACTCGTTGAGTGTGAACTGACGAACGATGATGCCGTACCCATCGAGCTTTTTCTGCAACAGCGTCTGCGTGCGGCTCACCACTTCAGCCTTCTTGGGACCAAGAATCGCGGCGATCTCCTCGTTGCCCACCACTTCCTGCAACGATTGCCGTATGGCCTGTTTGATGAATCCGTGCGAGATCGTCTGCACATCCGTGCGAAATGTGGTATACAGCGCCGGTACCTTGTTCGCATCCAGCTCAAACGACATCGAGACATCCAGCGACAGCGGCTGCCCTTCCACCGAGTTCACATTGATTTCGTCGTTGTTGAGCGAGCCCTCCCGCGAGTCACGCGTCAGGATTAACGTCTGCATGAACGTCGGATACGCCTGAATCGCCGTCATCGCCGGATTGCGCATGTGAAATCCGGGACCCAATGGCTGCGGGTCGACGCCGCCACCGCCACGATGAATCACGATTCCAACGTGACCCGGTTCGATGTAGGCAACCATGGGCTTGATCACGAATAACCCGACCACCAGCACGCCGGCGGCGAGCAACAGGCGGCGAATGCCACCGCCGCCACCACCACCACCGCCGCTTCCGGATCGGCCGGTCATGGAGTTGCGCATGGAATTGCGAAGTCCTTCAAGCGTGGTATCAATCGATGTGGCCATGGACGGCCTCCTTGTAGCAGTGGGGACATAACGGTTCACCCGTTGGCAGCCGCACGAGATCGATCTCACGCTGTAAGCCGTGCACGGGACATGTGAGGTCCGCTTCGCGGTCGATTCGACGGCGGTTAGCGGATTGTTTGATACGCTTGCCCAACGACGTCCAACCGAGCGCAGAAACCAATAGAGCGCCGGCCACCGCCAGTAAGGCGATGAAGAGGGCGCTCTCGAGAAATGCGGCGTTCATAGGTGGGTGAATAGTACGAGGTTAAGACGGGAGACGGGAGAAGGCAGACGGAAGACATCCAGTCGGCTGGCGTCTCCCGTCTCTCCTTCTCCCGTCTCCCGTCTTAGCGTAACTACGCTAGCTCAAATCGCAGCATCGATTCCACCGTTGGCAATCGAAACGCAAAACCGGCGTCGAGAAGCCGACTCGGCACGACACGCTGACTCGCCAGCACCGTGAGAGTGGCCATCTCCTCACCCAGCACCAGTCGCAACACAAACGCCGGGACGCGCGCCAACGAAGGACGGTGCAACACCCTCGCGATCACGCTCGTATACTCCGCGTTGGTCATCGCTGCGGGCGCGACGAGATTCACGGCACCCACCATGTCATCGCGCATGACGCAGAAATGCAGCGCGCCAATCACATCGTCAAGGGCGATCGCACTCAACCACTGCGTGCCGTCTCCAAGCGCGCCGCCCACGCCAAAACGAAACAATGGCGCTTGCTTGGCCAACGCTCCACCCGCCGCGCCCTGCACGATGCCGGTTCGCGCATGCACGACACGAATCCCCGCACGCGCCGCCGGCGCCGTTGCGGCTTCCCATAACGCGGCCGTCTCGGCTAAATAGTCGCGCCCGATTGTGCTCGACTCCGTGAGCGCCTCGTCACCTCGGCTTCCATACACGCCAATGGCCGAGCCGCTTACCAATACACGTGGCTTACGCTCAAGGCCTGCCAGCGTATGCGCCAGTAGTGAGGTGCCTTCCACGCGACTGTTGCGAATCGCGGCGCGATGCGCGTCGGTCCAGCGTTCGGAGATGGAGGCACCCGCCAGGTGAATGACCGCGTCGACACCCTCGAGTGCGCGCGCATCGAGCTGTCCGCGTTCTGGATTCCATGTGATGTCGGTAACACCCGCGACCACCGGGCCCCGCCCGATACGCAACACGTCGTGCCCACCCGTGGAGAAAAACGCCGCGAGTTGCGTGCCAATGAAGCCTGACGCCCCGGTGATGGCGATACGCATCCGCGGCCGGACGGCATACTCGGCATGCCGCGCCAGGTCTGCCAACATCAGCTCGTGCCGATAGGCAAACACGCGAGCCAGGGTACACTCGGCAAAGTCCCCGCCAATGGTGTCGCCAAGCGCTCCCATTGGCAGCGCGTACTCGATGTGGTCTTCGAGCACGCTCGCGTTCGGGCCATCGGCGGTGAATCGGTGCGTATGACGCCAGTGGGCGAACGGCCCCTCGTGCATCACGTCAACGAACTGCTGGTTGACGATGTATTCGCGATGCTCCAGTCGCCACGTCGTGGCAATGGGCCCGACGTGCACCTGCAGCGCCACACGCGCGCCATCGCGAATGCCGCCCGTGTGCTCGAGAACACGCGGAGCATCCCATGGCGGTGCCAGACGCGTGAAGGCGTCGGCACGTTCATGCCACGCGAATAGTGCGTCGACTGGAACCGGTGCGCGTACGGTCCGCTGAAACGTACGCATCGTCATGCGGCTACCATCCGCCAGCGTTCTCCACATCGAGCACGCGCCAACAATACCAACTGGCCACACTGGCCCACGGACGCCAGGCGCGCGCCACTTTCTCCAAACGGTCGGCTTCGGGAAGCGTGCGCATGTTGTAAATGCGTTGCGCGCCCTTGCGCACGCCCAGATCGAGCACCGGCAGCACATCGGGCCGCGACAATCGGAACATCAGAAACATCTGTGCCGTCCACCGTCCCACTCCGCGCACTGGGAGAAGCGATTCGATAATCGCCTCGTCGTCCATCGTTTCGATGGTGTCCAGTGGTAAACGCCCATCCACCACATGTCGTGCCAGGTCGCGGATGGCCGCCGTTTTGGCGCCGGAGAGCCCGCACGCGCGCAGGGTCGCGTCGTCGTGGTCAAGAACCGCAGACGGTGAGGGTGGGGCACCACCACCGCACTGGACCGTGAAACGCCCGTAGATCGTTGCCGCCGCCGAACCCGATAACTGCTGATACACGATGGCGCGCGCCAGATGGTCGAAATGCGTGCCCTCCGTACGGGCTCGCATGGTACAGGGCCCCACCACGTCAATGGCGCGCGCCATTTTGGGATCGGCCGCACGCAACACGTCGACCGCCCGGTTGATGGATCGCGCCGTCAGGACACGCGGCACTACCGGTCCCTTCGATCGCGCCACCACCGCGTTACATGCTCATCGTAAACATGATGTGCGCCTTCGGCGTGCCCGGAAACATCAGCCACGGCGACTTCTCTGATGGTTTTGCTGACAGTCCGGTGCTCTTCTCGGTCGCGAAGGGGATGTACACCACGAACAATGCGCGAGCCTTCGACACGGTGCCAGCGGTCGCATCGTACGCCTCGCCAAACACCTGATACAGCGACGCGGGGGCGGTCGGCATCTTGATCTTTCCCGACTTGACTTCGGCGAAGCGCACGGTATCTACCTGCGTTCCTTTCACGCCGTCCGCGCGGAGTGCGCGACCACGCGCCATAAACGGGTCCATCGAATCGTGGTAGCACGACACGTGGAACTTGTCCTCCGCCGGGTTGTCGGCGAGGCAGAGCATGCCGTTCCTGGAGGGCCGCAGCAGTTCAAGTTTGCCGGCGATCTTGTAGCCCATAACACCCGCGTCGTCGCGCATCGGCTCGGGCAACGCCAAAATAGCGGCGGCGATCTGTTGGTTCGCGGGCGGCGGCGTCTGGGCACCGATGGCGTGCGCGGTGAAAGTCAGCGCCAGCACGACGGCGGTCAACACGTTGCGTTGCATGAGATCCTCGGGAGTTCAGCACGGTCGATGGCGACGTCGGTCGCCGGAGATCCGTAACGATAGTGCCCGAGGGCGCGGCTGGCGACCCGTCTACCTGACGTACACCGCCGGCTGCACGTACCGGAACCGATGCGTAAGTCCCGTCAGGCTCTCGCTGTGTCCAACGAACAGGTAGCCGCCCGGTTTGAGCAGTGCGTGGTAGCGCTCCACCAGTCGCTGTTGAGTGCCCTTATCGAAGTAAATCATGACATTGCGACAGAGAATCGCATCGAAGGGACTCTGCATCGGCCACTTTTCCATGAGATTCAGTGTGGCGAAGCGCACCAGGCGTCGCACCGCGACACCCGCGCTGAAGACGTCGCGCACGCCATCTGAGCGCGATGTCCAATAGCGCTCCAGCCATGCGGTTGGCACGTCGGTCATGGCTTCGGCGGGATACGACCCCTCAGCCGCCTTGGACAGCGCACGGTGACTGATATCGGTCGCCAGTACGCGAACGTCGGGCGCCGCAATGTGGTCGAACGATTCCAATGCCAGCATTGCGAGAGTGTAGGCCTCTTCGCCGCTGGCGCACCCAGCGCTCCAAAGCCGTATTGGTCCTACGAGCGAGGGGAACACCTGGTCGCGCAGAAAATCGAAGTGCGAGATCTCACGCAGAAAGCTGGTCTTGTTCGTCGTGAGCGCGTCGATCATCTCCGCAAACTCTCGACGATCGGGCTCGGACTCCACGTGGCGCAAGTACGTCGTAAAGTCGCTGAGGCCGAGGTGGCGCAGACGCTTGCCAAGGCGGGCGCGTACCAGTCCTTCTTTTCCCGGGCGCATCCGAATCCCACTGTGCTGATACAGCCACCCGGTGACGCGCGCGAACTGCGCGTGAGTCAGCTCGTGCTCCGGAAAGGCCGCCAGCGGACTCAGGCCGCCGGATCGAGGAGCATCGCGACGTCCGTGAGCCGCGACTCCACGTCGCTGAGGAACGCGCACGCGATATCGTCACGATTCGCCAGGCGCGCCTCGCGCACATGGGCAATCAGGAACAGAATCTGCTCGTTTGCCCGATCGAGCAACTGGGGCAGGTCGTTGAGATGCATTTCGGCGTAGCCGAGCACCGACTGCGGTCCACCGCGCAGCGCGTGGATCTCGTGATCCACAAGCCGCAGGGCGGCCTCAGATTCATAGTACGCTACTTGAGCGCGACTGTTGCTGGTCATGGCTCTCACGCGTTTCGTCAGAGATCGCCGCGAACGAGAATGCGACGAGCCACCTGATCTACGACATCGAGGGTATTGTAGGCGCCGGCTAAGACCTTTGTCCGGAGCTCGGCAACCCGCTCGGGGTCGAAGTCGGCCTGCAATTCTCGCGCGCCGCGACCGCTCAACGAGCGCCCGGCGTCGGAGATCTGCACGGAATCCGATTTGTTCGGGCTTGGCACGGCAGACGCGCCGCCCTGATCACCCGGACGTGCCCCGGTGGGATCACTGCTCGGTGACGCCCGGTCGGGGCGTAGTGGATCGAAAATACTTCCGTTAATTCGCATAGGTTTCCTCCTCCTCAGAAAGACTATCGGCACGACGGCACCTCAACTTGAGCGCCGGTCGCGAAACTGACCGTTTATCGCAGAAGATTCAGGTGTCGTGCTCGCGGAGCGTCCGTCGCGGGCGGCAGGGGCACGTAGACCTGATGCCCGCTTCGCTGCATTGGACCGGAACCCTCGGCCAGCACCGCCTGCCGAGCGTCAAGTCGGAGCCGCTCCACAGGATCATCGTCGACGATCAGGTGACAAGCCTCATCGACGTCCAGCTCCGCGAGCTTCTCGCGCAGCAGCATCCCGAACGACTCCGGCGACAGTTCGCTCATCGGCGGCTGTCCACGAGGGTGGGTGCGACGTGGGCTGCATAGCCGATACCGGCGCTCCCGGCTCGCTGGACGGCGTCGAGTTCGGCGCGAATTTCCGACGCGCGATGGGCCACACGAGCGGCCAGTTCCATGGTCACCCGCTGCGAAACCGACAGCGCCGCGCACACGTCGGTGATCAGCGCATCGGCCTCGTCCACGGCGCGCTCGGTGGCGGCAAACAGCGGGCTATCGGCAGTCGGACGCTCCAGTCGCAGCACCACGAGGTGTTCCGCCAGGTCGCGAAGCATTTCGTCACGCTGCTCGAGCAGGCTAAACAAGCGGTCGTCGTCAACGCCAACCACCCGTTGCGCCTCATCGGCGGCCGCATCGGCGCGTGTACACAGCGCCAGCGCCTGACGTGCAGCCGCTTCACGATCCGGTGCGGTGCGACGAGCAGTGCGAGGCATGGGAAATCCGGTAAGAGCGTTCATGAATCGAATAGCGTCTGTTCGCGTCGCTCAGGCGGATTTCTGGAGTTCGACAACTTGCATCGCTGCCGCAGTGAACCCGTCACGCAGATTCGTCGCGATGTTCACCAGCTTGCGCAGCGTCACGAGATCACCGCGTTGCCCGATATCCACCAGCTCGTACATCATGTACTGATACAGGTCGGCCAGTTGCGTGGCGATCCGTCCTCCCTTGTCGAAGTCCAGCGTCGCCATCAGCTCGCCAATCAGCCCACGCGCACGGCGCAACGCCGTCACACGCAATTCAAGATCGTTCCGTTCCATGCCGATGCGCGCGCGCTCCAGATTGATGACCAGTTGCTCGAAGACAAACACGACAAGTCGTTCGGGCGATGCCGAGCGAAGCTCCATCTCGCGATAACTCGAAGTCTGGCGGGCGTAAGTCATTGGAATTGGGTGTGAAGTCAGCGCCGATGTTGTCATCCATTGCCCTTCAGTATCGGCACTAGCGGTTCGAACCCGTAAGGGCATTTATCGCGCTGGAGAGCGAACTGCGTTGCTGATTGAGGCGACTGATCGCTACTTCCATCTGGGTGAACTGCGCGACCAGTTGCTCGCGTCGGTAGTCGAGACGCTTTTGCGCATCGGCTTCACGCGTCTTGAGCCGAAAAGCGGTCTGATCGAGGTTTTTGAGCTGCGCGCTGATGGTGCCGATGCCGTACTGCGTGGCGCGGTCGGCGGCCGCAACGAACGCGGCACCAACGCCCGAGAACCCAAACAACGCCTCGATTTCGAGAGGCTCGTCGGCCATCGCCGTCTTCAGCTTGTCAGTGTCAATTTTGAGCACACCAAACCGATCCAGCGCCACGCCAGCGATGGCCAACTTGTTGTACGTGCTATTGGTGGTGACGTCGGTTCGCAGGGCGTCGGTGAAACTATTCACCACGCCTCGCAGCAGGGTATCCGCGTACAGCGGTGCGCTGACCTTGCGCTGCTCGTCGAGAAACGTGCGAATGGCGTTATAGGAGTCCGCGAGCTTTTGCACCGCACTGAGTCCGCCGTTGACGTCGCGGTCAATCGATACATCGATCGACGTGCCCACTTCAGCGGTCTGCAGGTTGAGCGTTGTGCCCACGAGGGCATCGGCAATCGTGTTCGACGAGCGCGTGATCTCGCGACCATCCACGCGGAGAATGGCATCCTTGCCTTGCTGCAGTTCACGACTGCGTCCCGTGACCGCGACCGACGCGGCACCCAGCGATCCGGCAGAGCCATCCACATGGGTGACGCCCAAGGTGAGGGACAAACGCGACGCACCACCCTGGCTGTCCGCAAGGCGAATGCGTCCATCGGTGCCCAAAGACGCCAGGGCCGTGCGCGCCCCCGCACCGTATCCAGCGGTCGCGTCGTTGATCTTGCCGAGGAGCGTCTGCATCGTGTCACTCGTTCCCACGACCAGCCCGATGGTGACCGCCGTACCGTCACCGCGCATGCCACGGATGTTGATGGCGTCGCCGACGGCGAGTGCCGTAGACGCGCCGTCCAGCTTGAGTCCGGCGAGGAGCGTTGCACTGGTCGCTGTGACGTCAGACGCGTTGGTATACACGCCGGATTGCATGGCCTGACTCACCGTGCCGGGCTTACCAGCAATCATCCCGAGTGCGTCGATCACGTCCTGACTACCGGCGTCGCCGACAACCGCACTTGCCAAGCCGTCCGCGACGAGACGATAGCGCGTTTCGTTGCCGTACTGCTCCGATTCCACCGATGCCGAACCACCAGCCGCGTTGATTCTCGCGGCGATTGACGCAATTGACTCGGTCGCAAGATCGACGGAGATGACGACGTTGCCGACGCGAATCGATGCCGGCGGCGGCGTCACCGAGAGTCCAAGCGCCGCCGCTGCCGTAGACACCGCAGACGACACGGGCTTTGACCGAGAGTCGAGGAAGCCAAGTTCGCGGGCGAGACCACCGGCTCCATCGGTCAGCGTGATCCCCGCAGCACCGCTCGTATCGCGCGTGAGCACGAGCCGTCCGGAGGTCGTGCCTTCCTTGACGATGCTCGCGGTCACGCCGGTGGGCGTCGCGCCGGTATTTGCCGCGTTGATACTATCGCGAATCGCTTCCACTGAGTCCGTCGCCGCGATCGTGACGGAGGTGCCGTTGATCGCAAAGTCGCCGGTCAGATTCATCGCCGCCGTAGTGTTAGCCACTAGACCGCCGGCGAGCTTTGCGGTGTCCGCAAGCTGCAGCACCTCGACGCGGTAGCGACCCGGCACGGCGTTCAACGTGGGGGACGCCGTAAGCAGTGTACGTGACGTGACAGAACTGGTGGGAACCGTCGCCGTAAATCCGCCGAATCCTGTGCGACGCACCAAGCGGGCATTCTCGTTCAGCGTTTCGACGAGCACGTTCAGTTTGCCCCACGCCGCTTTCTGCGCGGCGCGCTTCGCGATCTCGGCCGTGATCGGCGTGAGATTCCGCGCTTTCTCGGCGTCAATCGTCGCGTCGACGATGTCGCCCCACTGAATGCTGCTGCTGAGACCGCTGAAGTTGATGTTACTTGGCATGTTAAGCTCCGTCGCTTTATGCTATGGCCAACCCCCCGGAGCCGGCCGAGGCCGACTCCGGGGGTCATTCATCGTCGAGAAGTACTGTGCGAACTAGCGCAGGAGTTGCAGAATGCTCTGACTCCCCTGATTCGCCTGCCCCAGCATGGCCTGCGCCGCTTCCTTCAGGATGTTGCTCTTGGTAAACGTGGCCATTTCCTCGGCCATGTCGACGTCACGGATGGTGGACTCTGCCGCGCGGACGTTCACGACCGCCGACTTCAAGTTCTGCACCGTGTAGTCGAGCACGTTCTGTCCGGCACCGATGGTCGCGAGCACCGAGTTCACCGCGTCAAGCGCCGTATCCGCGTTGGCCAGGCTCGATGACGCACTCAGCGTGGTCAGCGTAAGCGATGCCGCCACCGTCACCGTTCCGTTCGAAGCCGAATCGGAGACCTGGAAGGTCAACGACGCGAACACCGAAGCGCCCTGGAAGTCCGCATCGGCCAGGATACGCGCGGCTTCGGTCTGAAGCGTAGCGATTTCCGTTCCGAGCGTCGCCGACACGGTGCTGTTGTTACCGGTCGACTCTTTCTGCGTGATCAGTTCCTTCTGGCGCTCGATGATTCGCTGGATCGTCGACGCCGCGCCTTCCGCTATCTGGAGCATCGCGTTGCCCTGCTCGGCGTTGGATGCCGCCTGCGTGAGAGAGCGGCTCTGCGTGCGAAGCTTGTTGGCGATTGAGAGACCCGCCGCATCGTCAGCCGCTCGGCTGATCTTGAGGCCGGAGCTCAGCTTCCGCATGCTGGTCTCCACCGCCAGGTTGTTGATGAAGATGTTCTTTGATGCGGTAAGCGCGCCGACGTTCGTGTTGATACGCATGGACTGCTATCCTCCGTGATGTTTACTTGAGGCATCCGTGCCTCGCCCGCCGTCCGACGATCGGATCGCGGTCAGTTTCAAGTGTCGTCGTCGCTCCGAAAAACTTGAGTGAAATCACCGACGTGGCGCCCGTATCTCACGCCCCCGGAACGCAGGGTCACACTGCGGGTCGCGGCTCAACGGAAATACCGCATTTTCATCACGTGACACCTCGACTCACGCATGACTGACACGCTGCAGCGGTGGCTCGAAGCGGGGCAGGTAGCGCTCGAAGTCGGCCAGTTTCGCGACGCGGTCGATGCTTTCACGCGGGTGCGTGAGCTGTTGCCGACCGACGTCTCCATCGCGATCGCATTGGCGAACGTCCACCGACTGAGTGGGGACGTACCCATGACGCGCCACACACTGTTGCAGGCGTACGTGGGGTGCACCTGGTCCGATCCGACCGTCGCATTCGCGCTTGGAGCCGCGCTGCTGGAGGCGGGCGCAGCGCTCGAAGCCGCCGCGTGTTTCGAGCATGTGGTGATGCTCTTGCCGAATACCCCCGCCGCACTCGGCGCGTTGGCCGGCGCGCGTCGCACGCGTGGCGATCCGCACTCGGCGTGGCCGTTGATGTCGCGCGCACTCGCCAAGGCACCCGCCGACCCTGCGCTGCTACTTACCGCAGCACAGGTGCGACACGATCTTGGCGATATCGATGGGGCATTGCGTTGGCTCCATCGCGCCGACGCCGTGCGACCCCATCACGCCGGCACGCACCTGCAGCGTGCCTACTCCCTGTTGCTGCGCGGGCCGTCACACAACGCGTGGACGGCATTCGACAGCCGCCCACTGCCCGTTCCCGCAACGTCCGCACGCGCGTGGAACGGCGAGCCACTGAACGGCGCATCGATCCTGGTGACCGCCGAACAGGGCGTCGGAGATCAGTTCCAGTTTGTCCGATTCATTCCGCAGGTCGTTGCGCGCGGCGCAGGCCGAGTGGTGGTGGAGTGCCACGTCGATGTCGTGTCGCTCTTGGTCGCGAATGGCCTCGAGGCTATCGCTCGCGGTGCGTCACCGGAAACCGAGTGGCATGTGCCGCTGCTGTCGTTGCCACATCGACTCGGGGTAGACTCCAACGTCGGCGGCGCACTCGTGCCCTATTTGCGCGCACCGCGTGCGTCGGTGAGCGTGCCACCGCGCGCGCCGGGCGTACGACGGATCGGCCTTGTGTGGGCAGGGAATCCGGCGTTCCCAGGGCGCGTGACGCGCGACCTCGATCCGAGTTTGCTGCCCGAGATCGTGGGCATCCCCGGAATCGAATGGATTTCGCTACAGCACGGTGACGTCGGCGACGTTTCGCACCCACAACTGACTCGGGAATTGTTGTCGACTGACTGGGCGTCAACCGCCGACAGGCTAGCGTCGCTGGACGGATTGGTCACCACTGATACCGGCATCGCGCACCTCGCCGGCGCGATGGGGGTGCCAACGTGGGTGATGCTTCAGCGTGTGCCCGACTGGCGTTGGGGGCTCGCTGGCGAATTGAGCGCATGGTACCCAACGCTTCGGCTCCTTCGCCAATCGCAATGGAACGACTGGAAGGGCGTCCTGGACCAGCTTCGAGTGGCGTTGGCGTAGTAGTTGCAAGCGGCACTTTTTGCCGCACTGGTGTCTGTACTTACCATGGCTTCGAGGCTGGCAGGGTGTGTTGCAATGGTGTAAGTGACATTATAGTAAGACTTTAGCTCTGGCATGAAGTGTGCGTGAGGACGGCGGAGCATGCCACACCTCCGTCTAGCCATCGCCCATTTCGTGTTGTCCTTCCCGCTGCCGCTGGGAGGCACGAGCTGATGCGCGCGCTGGTCTGGTGTGGGCCGGTATTCGAGCCGACGGGGTACGCCGACGAGGTGCGGGGCATGGTCGCCGCTCTCGACCCTGGGCGTGTCCCAGTCTGCTTGAGGCCTCCGTCGCAGGAGTCTCCTGGATTTCGTGACAGTCTCGGCGCCGAACGTCGCGCGCTTTTTGAGCGTCTTGTCTCGCGACCGATTGCGCCCGGGTTCATCCAGCTCCAGCACGGCACGATCGACTCCTTCAGCCCTCCCCACCCCGACGCCCTGTACTCCATTGGTCGCTCGATGCTCGAGACAGACGGGCTGCCGAGTCACTGGGTGAGCGGTGCCAACGCGCTCGACGAGTTGTGGGTGCCCGGTGCGTTCAATCTGCAGACGTTTCGTACCGCCGGCGTTCGCGTTCCAATGCACATCATCCCCGGTGGAATCGACAGCGACTTCTTTCGCCCTGACGTCGAACCATTGAACATCGCCGGGTTGCGCGGCACCGTGTTCCTGAGCGTTTTCGAATGGCGGTTGCGCAAAGGGTGGGATGTATTGCTGCGCGCATGGGCTGACGCGTTCACTCCGGACGACGATGTCACGCTCGTATTGCGCGCATATCCAATCGGCCAGGTAGACGGTCGGCGCAACGTCGACGTGATCAATGAACGCATCGACACGTTCCTCCGTGAGTACTGCGGCGGCCGCACGCGCGCCGACATCGCTCCCATCGAAATACTGGGAAGCAGAGTGTCGGCGAGCGATCTGCCGTCACTGTACACGATGGCCAACGCCTTCGTGTTGCCGACACGAGGTGAAGGGTGGGGGCGCCCCTTCATGGAGTCGATGGCCTGTGGCGTGCCCGTCATCGCCACAAACTGGAGCGCGCACCTGGCGTTCATGAACACGCAGAACAGCTATCTCGTAGACGTCGAGGCGTTGGCTCCCGCCGACGCGAGTGAGGTGCCGATTTACGCCGGTCAGCGATGGGCCGCGCCGAGCACGTCGCATCTGATATCGCAACTGCGTCGCGTGCACTCCGATCGTGCGGAGGCGAACGCGATCGGCGCGCGAGCTCGGCAGGACATGGTAGACGAGTGGCCATGGTCTCGTGCCGCCGACGCCATCGCCGCACGAATCGCGGATATCAATGCACGGCTGGACACTTCGATTCTCGCGCGAGGGGCGCCACTCACTCACGCCACCGGCATCATCATTGAAGGCGGACACGGCGATCCGACGCACCCGGTGTCGAACGCGACGATGTGGCTTGACGCGCTATCGGACACTCCTGAGAGCTCGCAATCGCCTGAGCTCGCGCCATCCACGCTCGCGTGGCGCACAAGCAACCCTGGACCGCGACCCTCATACGGTAGCCCCGAGTTCCGTGCCTGGCAGCGCTCGCACGAGCGCATCGAACGCGCCGCGCTCCACCTCACCGTACTCGACGACAATGCGTTCGTCACGGCGCCAGTCGCGCCTGTTCACGGCGTATGGGTCGTCGACGTTGGTGCAATGGTCACCAGTGCCGTGCCGGGGCATCTGGTCACGACCCTGCGCGATCAAGCGGATTGCGTGGTGGTGCCACACGGCGCCGCGCACGCGGCGTGCCTCGCCATTGGTGTCGACGAAACACGACTCACCATCGTCCCTCCGGTTGTCGACACCGCTCGCTTCACGCCATCGGGCGCAGCGTACCGCCACGCGTCCACTGCCGGCACCCGTTTCTTGGCTTTCGGCGGCGATCGTAACTATCGCGCGCTACAGCGCACGATTGCGATTTTCGATCGTACCTTTACGGCACGTGACGACGTCGTGCTGCACATTGTGCTTGCGACGCAACGACCTGGCGAAGACCTGAGGTGGCGCGAGCGCACCATCACGAACGCTGCTGCCGGGAAACGACATCCGCAGTTGCCGCGACACTGGATCGATGCGCATCCGATCAACGCTGATGAACTGCCGGCGCTGTATCGCGCTGCTGACGTATTGATTCATGCCGGCTCGGCGACCGGACGAGGACGCACCATTCGCGAAGCGATGTCGTGTGGCGCCCCGGTCATCGCGACGGACGCGACGCCAGCCAGTGAACTGCTCGACGAGCATTGCGGCTGGCTTGTGTCATCCGGGCCAGACGGAGGCGCTGATCCCAACGCGTTAGCGGTTGCCATGCGCGCCGCGACGAATGTCGCCGAGCGCGTTGTTCGCGGAGCGGTCGCACGCCAACGCGCGCTGCTGTGGCCGTCTGGCGACACGCATCGCGTGCAGCTTCGCGCGTTGATACGAGAACTCCAGTCGCGCGTGCCGCGCAGAACGGTGGGTGAGACGGTACCGCTCAACCTGACACCCTTTCCGTTCGACAGTCCGCGACGGGTCGTGCTCCTGGCGCATGTTGACTGGCATAGCGGCACGGCACCGGCGGTCGTACGCGCGTATACGATGGCCTGCGATGCCACCGACGATGTCACCCTGGCACTTTGCCTCGATCCGGCCCAAGGGGTCGCCATCGACGTCGCCGAACGTGTGGTTCGCGACGCCATGCGAGCAGCGGGACGGTCCGATGACACGTGGCCGGATCTGTTGTTGGTGCCCGATGCGCTTGACGCGGTGACACTGCATCGACTCCGCGCGGCGACTGATGTCGTCGTCGCGGTACGCGACCCCGTCGAAGCAACGACAGCGAGAAACGCCCAGTGTGTTGTCGTTGAATCACTTGATATCGCGAGCTGGCGATCGGCCATTGCCCGATCTCTGGCCGCGCTCCACGCCGCTTGAGATGCACGTCACATGAGCCCCACTCCACTTCATAAAGTGGCCATTTGCGCCCTGTTCCGAAACAGCGCATCGCATGTGGACTATTTTCGCAGCATCGTCACTGCCCAGGCACGCCCGGACATCGAACTCGTCTTCTCCTTCGTGGAGGGCGACTCGACTGACGACACGTACGAGCGCTTGAGCGCATGGGCTCGCGACGACTCGCGCGTGCGACTGTCGAAAGTTGACGTCGAACCCGTGACGGACTTCGCCGATCGCGTGAAGAAATGGGCGGCACTCGGCAACGTCGCGGTTGAGCAAGCGCTCCAGACCGACTGTGATCGACTGCTGTGGTGCGAAAGTGATTTGGTGCTGCCCAACGATCTGCTCGAGCAGTTGCTGCCGGAGCCGTGCGGCATCGTGGCACCCGCAATCTTTCTGGGCAGCATGTTTTACGACACCTGGGGCTTCCGTGGACTCGATGGCGTGCGCTTCGCAAATCACGCGCCGTATCACGCGGAGTTTCGCCACCACGCGCTGGTACCCCTCTCTAGCGTGGGCAGCTGTGTGCTATTCCGCCGCGAGATCTTCGATCAGGGCGTGCGCTTCCGCGGCACCTACGACGATGGCCTGCTGGTGGGCGTCTGCCACGATGCGGGCGCGCTGGGATTCACCACGTTCATGGACAGCCGCGTCGCCATCCTGCATCCCACCTCGCTGTGGCGGAAGCAGCAGTACCGTATGAACACGGTCGACGTGCAATGCTTCCGGCCGGCTTCGCAAGACGCCCTCGCGCGCGCGGCACAGCAGATCGCGTCGAACATGAACATCCACATCGGCAGCGTCGATCTGACAGGCGACCACCCGATCTTCGAGCCTGTGCACGCCGTCATGCGCGCCCATCTTGGCGCCACGCCGTACGCGGTGCGAATCCGCCTCACCTCCGAACGCGACAAGAAGTACGCGCTGATCTTGTCGGATACCCCCGAGCCCCGAGTCGCTTCATGACCGCCATTCGCTTTCCGGTAACCGAGCCGCATCTCGATAGTAGCGATCGGGAGCACCTGCTCGACGCCTTCGATTCGGGATGGATTTCGTCGCAGGGTCCCTACCTGGAGCAGTTCGAGCGTGACTTCGCCCGATTCACCGGCTCATCGCGAGCACTCGCTGTCTGCAACGGTACCATGGCACTGCATCTCGCGTTGATGGCGCTGAATCTCCAGCCGGGCGATGAAGTGATTGTCCCAACTTTCACCTATATCGCCTCGGCGAACGCGGTGCACTATTGTGGCGCGACGCCCGTGTTCGTGGACTGCTCGCCCGATACCTGGAATCTCGATCCGGCGACCGTTGAGGCGGCCATCACGTCGCGTACCGTGGGCATCATGCCCGTGCATCTGTATGGCATGCCGTGTGACATGAGCGCGCTCTGTCAGATCGCGGCGCGACACGCGCTCTGGATTGTCGAGGACGCGGCAGAGGCCCATGGCGCGACCGTCAATGGTCAGCGCGTCGGCACCTTCGGGGCAATCGCCAGCTTCAGTCTGTTCGGCAACAAGATCATCACCACCGGCGAGGGCGGAGTCGTTACCACCAACGATCAGGCGTTGGCCGCGCGCATGACGTTGCTGCGTGGACAGGGCATGGATCCCGCGCGGCGCTACTGGTTTCCCATGGTGGGATACAACTATCGGATGACCAACCTCGCGGCGGCATTGGGCGTTTCGCAGCTCATCAAGATCGATGCGCTTATCGCCGCGCATCAGCGCGTGCATCAATGGTATCGCGAAGCCCTCAGCGACATGGACTCGCTGGCCTGGCAGGGCACGCGCCCGAACACGGTCAGTGTGCAATGGCTCACCAGCGTACGCTTGCGCTCGGCGGAGCATCGCCCGGCGCTTCGCGATTCGCTGATGGCACGCTTGCGCGCCGACGGAATTGATACGCGACCGTTCTTCTATCCGATGCACGCCATGCCGCCGTATGCCGCCGACACGTCGTTTCCGGTGGCCGACGCCGTTGCGTCATCGGGCATCAACCTGCCGTCGTCGCCGCGTTTGACCGAGCGCGACGTGGCGTACATCGCCACCCGCGTGCGTGCGCACGTGGAGTACCTGGAGTCGGGCGATGTGTTCGGCGTGCGCTCCACACCCGCTGGACCAGTCGAGGTCGCGGCATGAGCAGCATTCGGGTTGCCATTCTCGGTGCCGGCGGGTTTGCCCGTGAAGTCTGGTGGGCGTTGCGCGACGCACGCGCGCACAATAGCGCGCTCCGCTTCGACCCGGTGATGTTCATCGATCGCGAGCCGCGCGGAACACTGCTCAAGGGCCTGCCGGTACGCATCCTTGACGAGGTTCCGCACGACGTGCTGTTGGTGTGCGGCATCGGTGGCATGACCGGGATCAAGGAACGCATCATCTCGGCAGCGCTCGCCGAAGGGCATCGCTTTGCCCCGCCGATTCTCGCTGAGAGCGCGCGCGTTGGTCCCGACGTGCGCATCGGCAATGGCTCAATCCTGTGCGCCGGCGCGATCGCCACCACCGACATCGCGATCGGCGAGCACGTCGCGATCAATCTCGGTTGCACCATCGGACACGATGCGGTCATCGGCGACCTTGTGACCGTGTCGCCGGGGTGCCACATCTCTGGCGGTGTGACGCTTGGACGTGGCGCTTACCTGGGCACCGGTGCGTCCATTCTGGAACACGTCACGATTGGTGCCAATGCCGTACTAGGCGCTGGCGCGGTGGCGACGAAAGACATCGAGGACTTCGCGTTGGCGGTAGGGGTGCCGGCGATGGTCAAGAAGATGCGGAACGCGGCTTAGTGCGCTGTGCGATCCAATCCCTCGTCGGACGGTGGCACTACGTGAAGGCGCTGCCCCTATGCGGACACCACGCTGTGCATTAGCGCATTAGCGGACGACGCCCACGACAACCGCTCGGCGGTGGCGATGCCGGCGCGGTTCACCTCAAGCGTACCGCTCTGGCGCTCCGTGTGCACCGCTCGCAACTGCTCCACCAACTGCTCGTGTTGCGCATCGCCCCACGCGGCCCAGCGACCTCTCGTTTCACCCGGCATGGACTCTTCGAGCGCATCGATGGCGATCAGGCGCGCGTTGTGGTGGTCCAGATAGGCCGTGTGACCAGTACAGTCCGTCGCAATGACCGGCTTGCCCATGGACAGCATCTCGAGCGCCTCGAGATTCCACCCTTCCGCTCGCACCGGGAACACCGCGCAACTGGCAGACGCCATCACGGTCGCGAGGTCGCGCTGCGTCGGAAGCGGCGTCGTGACCAGGGTGATGCGTGCAGCCATGCGCGAGCTCCGAAACGGCGACACCATGTCCGCAAACGCCTTCTCGTCAACAAAGGCGTTGTAACACAACAAGACCAGCTTGACAGCATCTTTCGGAGTAAAGGCCGCTTCGAACGCGCGCAGGAGTTCCACCTGTCCCTTGCGCTGCTCGAGCTTACCCACACTCATGAACACGGTGTCGTTGGTCGCACGCGCCGTCGGTTGCACGCGTTCGTGAAACACGTTCCGGTCTACACCAAGCGGCACGATATCGATGGGGGTCTTCCAGACGCCATTCTCCAACAGCACCCCGCGCGCCCATTCGCACGTCACCAGCAGTCGATCCTGTCGCTCGAGATGATGTCGTTCGTTCGCGTGGAGTCGGTCCAGCTCGAATATCGGAAAGCCTATGCGTGGTCCGCGACCCACGTGCAGCGCGAGATCAAATTGCTGTGAGAGTCGTACGCTGGGGGCCGCATCGTCGAATGATCCTTGACGCGCGATGGCCTTGCCAACAAGGTCATTGTGCACCACCGTGGGATCGACCCGACCAAGTGGAAAGTATGCGACGGGTGCGTCCTGTCGCTGGAACTCACGCAGCAGGTGTGCGCCGACGATGCCATAGCCGGTACGGCAATGCGGTGCGATAAACGAGAAGACGGGTGGCACGACAGGCCGCGTCATGATGGGCGACGCGCTGGTGTTCGCGCCCCACGGCGCGGACGTCGTCGAGGACACCTGGAGCGCGGGCGGCGGCAGCGTTCCATCGCTCAACGCTGACGCACCGGCAAGTGCGATGACGCACGTGCGAGGCGGGATCTCAACGATGGCAAAGAGCTGCGGCTCACCCTCGTGCTCTCGCATTTCATGAAGCCCGAAACCCAACGCATGCAGCATCCTGGTCGCGTCGGTTCGTGCCGTGACGTCGTCCTCATCGGAAACCGACAGACAGCACGCGACCACACGGCCAAGCAGTACCAGCGGCGCCACCCCCGTCAGGACGGTGTGAAGCGTGTGAACGTTGGCGTGCAGAAACAGCCGGCCTTCTTCGGGAAGCCGTTCGACGAGTTCATCAGTCAACGCACCGGTCGCCAGCGCCTCGACAGTGAACGGTTCCACCCATCCACCTGCGTTGCGAGCCGCCGTTTGCATCGCCTCGAATGGGCTCTCCGACTGTTGGAGCGCAAAAACGCTGGGAACGCCGGCGGGCGCAGTGGCCGCGCTCAGTGCGATGAAG
>JANLVM010000952.1:0-2589 GCA_031364015.1 Gemmatimonadaceae bacterium | reverse complement strand
CCATCGAGAGCGGTGTGCAGCGGTTCGTCGCGTGGTATCGCGACTACTACAACATCGGAGACTGAGCGCGTCATGAAGATTGCCATGATTGGCACGGGCTATGTGGGACTCGTGTCCGGCGCCTGCTTCGCGGAGTTCGGTCCGAACGTGGTGTGCGTGGATCTCGACGCCTCCAAGGTGGAGCGTCTGCGCCGCGGCGAGATTCCGATCTTCGAGCCCGGACTCGACGATCTGGTCGCCAAGGGCCTCAAATCGGGGCGCCTGTCTTTCACAACAGATCTCGCGGCCGCCGTGGCCGACGCCGACGCAGTGTTCATTGCCGTGGGGACGCCATCGCGTCGCGGTGACGGACACGCCGACTTGCGCTATGTCGAAGCGGCCGCAGCCGATGTCGCTCGGGCCATGACGGCGTACACCGTCGTGGTCACGAAGAGCACGGTTCCTGTTGGCACTGGTCGGCGCGTCGCCGAGATCATCAAGGCCACGAACCCGGCGGCCGATTTTGATGTCGCGTCGAATCCGGAATTCTTGCGCGAAGGCTCGGCGATCGGTGATTTCATGCGCCCCGACCGCGTAGTCATCGGCGCGGAAACCGAACGGGCCCGTGAGGTCATGCAAGCGTTGTATCGTCCGCTGTATTTGATGGAAACACCGGTGGTGATGACAACGCTGGAAACGGCGGAACTCACCAAGTACGCCGCGAACGCGTTCCTCGCGACCAAGATTACGTTCATCAACGAAATCGCCGACCTGTGCGAGAAAGTGGGTGCCAACGTGCAGGACGTCGCACGCGGCATGGGCCTCGACGGCCGTATCGGGAAGAAGTTCTTGCACGCCGGTCCGGGCTATGGTGGTTCGTGTTTCCCGAAGGACACCATTGCCCTGGTGCGCACCGCACAAGAGTACGGATCTCCAGCGCGGCTGGTAGAAACCGTCGTGCAGGTGAACGACACGCGCAAAGGCGCGATGGCGTCGCGCGTGATGCAGGCGTGCGGTGGCAGTGTGCGGGGGAAAGTGGTCGCCGTGCTTGGTGTGGCCTTCAAGCCCAACACCGACGACATGCGCGAGGCGCCGAGCCTCGCCATCGTGCCGGCACTCCAAGACGCGGGTGCGACTATCCGCGCGTACGATCCGGCAGCGATGCACGAAGCGCAGCCATTGCTGCCCGACGTGCAGTGGTGCTCCGACGCATACGACGCCGCGAAGGGCGCCGACGTATTGGTGCTCATTACTGAATGGAACGAGTTCCGCGCACTCGATTTCGAGCAGCTCGGTGCCCTGATGCGGACCCGGGTGTTGGTCGATTTGCGCAACGTCTATCGACCGGACGATGTGCGCGCCGCGGGCTTCCACTACTCAAGCATCGGCCGTCGATAAAACGCGGCACATCCCATGCTTTTCATGCGTGGCGTGGGATGATGTGCCGACGTAGCGGTAGGTCAGGACGGTAACGACCAAACGCTTCCAACACGTTGCCTGGCAACGCGTTGCACAGGAGCCCCACTCAGATCGTCAGATAGCTCGTGGCCAATGTCGGCCACGATGCGCGGCATTTCCTGCCTCGGGCATCGGCAGGAGCTGCCGAGCCGTGCGACCACGCTGACACGCTGTTGAGCTCAAACCCGGGTGGGGTGCAAGGATCATGTGCGGTATCGCAGGCTTCTGGTCGACTCGGATTGATGATGCCACGGCGGTTCATACCCTTCGGGGAATGACCGACGCGCTCGTGCATCGTGGTCCGGACGACTCTGGAGCGTGGTGCGATCCGGATAGCGGGATCGCGCTGGGGCACCGCCGACTCTCGATCGTCGACCTCAGCCCGCTAGGCCATCAACCGATGGCGTCGGTTGGCCAGCGATTCCAGATCGCGTTTAACGGCGAGATTTACAACTTCCGCGCGTTGCGCGACGAGCTTGCCGCGCAGGGCGTGACGTTTCGTGGGCACTCCGACACCGAAGTCTTGCTCGCACTGGTCGAACGCGACGGCCTTGCCGAGGCGATCAGTCGCTGCACCGGCATGTTTGCGATTGCGCTGTGGGATCGCGAGACCAGAACATTGCAACTGGCTCGTGACCGGTTCGGCGAGAAGCCGTTGTACATCGCGCGCTGTGGAGCTGGCATCTCCTTCGCGTCCGAACTGAAAGCGTTGCGTATCCATCCAGAGTTCAGCGCCACCATCGACCCGGCTGCGCTTTCTCTGTTTTTGCGTCACGGATACGTCCCGGCGCCGTACGCGATTTTCCAGGGTGTCGAGAAGGTTGAACCGGGCACCATCGTCACGTTCACCGCGCCGCGCTGGGACGCGCGGGAGAAGGTGACGTACTGGAGTGCACGGGACGCGGCATCGTTTGGCCTCGAGCATCCATTCGCCGACTCTCCAGACGAGTGTACCGACGCGCTCGATACGCTGATGCGCTCCGTCGTTCGCGATCAGATGGTCGCCGATGTCCCGATCGGTGCGTTTCTGTCTGGTGGCATCGACTCGTCGTTGGTCGTGGCGATGATGCAAGCCGAGAGCGCGCGACCCGTACGCACCTTCTCGATCGGCTTTCGCGAAGTCGGGTTCGACGAAGCGCCGTACGCCGAGGC
>JANLVM010000928.1:0-5725 GCA_031364015.1 Gemmatimonadaceae bacterium | reverse complement strand
GACGCGGACGCCGCCTCCTTGTCTGTGCGCCTCACGGATAGCGAACTTGGTGCACGGCGCGCTGAATGGACGCCACGACAGCACAACTTCCAGTCCGGAGCCATCTGGCGGTACGCGCAAACGGTGGGGTCCGCGCGTTATGGAGCAGTCGTACATCCCGGTGGGAGTGCGGAAACGCATATATTTGCCGATTCGTGACGGGGCCAAATCGTCAGGTTGGAGGCGCCGCTATCTTGAGAGGTCTCCTTCTGAGGTCGCGGCGCGGCAGCTCGCGCGTTGACCATCATCCCCAAGCCGAACTGCTTTGAAACGCTGGCCGCGCTGGTCGTTGTGGGTGTCCTGCCTTGGTATTGCGGTGCTGGTGGCCAGTGTTGTCAGCTCGCGGCGAGTCGCGATCTCACCGCCAGAGCCCGAGCGTCGTCAACTGTTCCTCGCCGTTGATGGACTCGGCTGGGAAGCGTTTTCGTTCGCGCAGTCGCAAGGGCTATTCAAGCGATTCCGGAATGTCGGTCGCATGATCGCGCCGTACCCCACCATGAGTCATCCATCGTGGACGGAGATCATCGGCACGCAGCGCGCGTATGGAGAACGCGGACGCCTGTCAACGGTAGAAGCCCGCTGGTTCGATCTCGACGCGATGCGCGTTTTCGACGATCCTCGACAGGTCATCGCGCGCCAGACAAATCCGTACAACTACACGCGCGCGTTCGATACGTTTTTCGATCCGCTGATCGAGCCCTTGATGTATTTCCCGGGGCGTCGCTTATTCGATCGAGAGCTCGAGGAAACCGAGCGCGCGATTCTCGATGGCTTTGCCGGTCAGCGATACAACGCGTACATCAGCGGCACCGACGCGATGGCGCACACACACAAAGACGACCTGCACCCGTTCCTCATCGATCTTGACGCGATGATCGAGCGCGTGGTGTCGACACTCGACGCGCGCGGCGATTCGGTTGATGTGTGGATGGTCTCGGACCACGGCAATGCTGGCGCATTCGCCGAAGGCAGCACGGAATCGTATCTGACACCAGTCTCGATGGATGCGGCTATTCGACGTGCGAAATTGGTGCGCCGAGATACCGGCACCGTGCTGGATTCCGGCGCGGTCTCGGTCGTGACGATCGCGCTGGCGTCGATGGTCAACATGTACTTCCCCGACCTCTCCAAGCGCCGCCGATTCGCCGATGAGGTGCTGAAGGAACGTGGTGTCACCTTGGTGACGTGGCTGGAGGTCACGGGTTCAGAGCGCGCTATCGTGGTGCGTTCGGCCGACGGCGGCGAGGCGGTGGTGCACTGGCGCGCCGCTGCCGGTGGGAGTGTGTGGGAGTACGCGTACTGTCCGCGCACGGGCAATCCGCTGGGGTTTCCGGATTCGCTGACGTCAGCCGAATCTGATTTGCGCTGGGTGACCGACTCCGTATCGAGAGGCGCGTCGATCACGGGCCCGTGGCCGGACGCGCTTCACCGCCTCGTGGAGAGTGCCACGAAGCGGGTCGAGAATGCGCCCGATCTCATTGTGAACCTGGCCGATGGCTATGCGCACGATGGCGATTTCGGTCGCGTGGTGCGGATGGTGCGCACCCACGGCTCATTGTCCGCGCGCGCGACGTTTGGCATTGTGGCGAGTACCGCGCGCCCAGTACCGCCAAACGTGCGCGCGAGCGAGGTACTGGATGTGATGGATGTGACGCCCCGCCAAATGTTACGCCAGGCGGCATGGTTGCACCCGGTCAATCCCGACTCGATCACTCGCGCTCTCGCGCGCTCATCATCACAGATTGCCACGGGTCACGCTGATCACTCGGTGGATGCTGACTTTCAGCGACGTGCGCGCGCGGTCGTGCAGTCTATCGGTTATTTCGACTGGTCACGCCTGCGTGGGCTGCAAGGTCTGCTGTCGTCAACCATGAGCGAACCCGCAGGCGCATCGACGACGGGACTTGACTGGCGAGACGCGCGCAAGCGTTTGTCGAAAGTCGACGTGTTGCGAGGGCTCTCGCGCGGCGTGGACACGTTGCTCGCACTTGCCGATTCACTGGATCCCGCCAAACTCGATGAACGGTTGCGGAGCGCGGCCGATCGCGTTCGCGGGATTCCTGAGTTGGCGCCGCTGGCCGGACTCTACGACGACTGGAATCGCGGACGCCGCGAAGGCGCGGAAGGACTCAAAGAGGGAGGAGGCGCAGGATTTCGCGCGGCCGCCATGCTTACCTGGACCATTCCCTTCTTCCTGCACGCTGCGCTCGACCTCCCCGAGATGGACAGCATCACGGATGCTCGCGACCGAGAATTTGCCCTGACGTGGCGGCGACGTCAGGCGTCGCGAGTGCGAGAGAATCCAGAGCAGCTGCTGGGACGCTCACGACTGGCGTCGACATTGTTCTCGCAGGTCTTCGCCGAGCGCACGCTGTGGCAACGAGTGGAGCCGGCGGCCATCCCAATGCTGTACGATCCGGAACTATCGGACATCACGGTTGTGCTGGTGCCCGGCATCTACGGTGAGCTGTTTGATGGAGAGTTATGGCAACGCGGACTGCGCGCGGTGCGCGAACGCCTTGGCGTGCGGACCCTGTCGGTGCGTGTCGATGGGCGCTGCAGTTCCGCCATCAACGCGACCACGCTGTTGCGCGGGCTCCGCGACGATACGCGGCGGCGGCTCGAGCGCGGCTATGCGCGACCTCGGTACCTGTTGATCGGCTACTCCAAAGGTGGTGTCGACGCGACCGAAGCGTTGCTTGCCGATTCTGCCTTCGCGCACCAGCAGGTGGCGGCGCTGGTGACAGTCGCGACGCCGCACTTGGGATCACCGGTCGCGGAGCGCGCCGAGTTGCCGACCTCGTTCGTGCAGTGGGCGTCACGCGAGCCAATCCCGTCAGCGTGCGAGAGCGATGGGTCATCACCGTCGCTATTTCCCGCCACTCGTCGCGCGTTCTGGGCCGAGTTTGGCCAACGGGTTGGCGAGCGTACCCGACTTTTCTCTGTCGCGTTCACCAGCGATGTCCACGACGCACATCCGTGGATGAAGCTCACCAAGCAAGTAGGACAGTTCACCGAGCCGAACGACGGCGTGGTGGCGCTCAGTGCGTCGCGCTTCCCACTGGACGTCCCGTCGATTGATCTGGGCACTGTCCCCGGCGATCACATCGCCGGCATCACCGCGTCGTCATTCCCGCAGGAAGCATTTTTCGAATCGTTGGTCATCACGTTGGGTGAACTGGGCGCGCTGGACCCGCAGCATGACGACGCATGGGTCTCGGCGCGCCGTACGTGGAGCGGCGCGGCGGGACGCCAGTATGCGGTCGCGACGCTGGCACCACCGTTCGCGCAATCGCTGCGGCCGCGCGCGCCGCTGCCGGGTGGGTCTGCCGGATGGACTCCGAAAGCCACGTTTCGTCTGCTCGAAGCCAGCAGCCAACAGGACCGTGGTATTCGCAGCATGATGCTGCGGTCGCACCCTGAAGGGTTGATACTGCACTGTGACCAGCGCGATCTCGATGAGTTTCGCCGCGAGTACGAGTTCATCTACGACGCTGGTAACGGCGGGAGTGAAGGCGATCTGAATAACGGATTCTCGATTGTGGCCGATAAGGGCTCGAAGAGCGGGCGCGCGTGTCACCTGGCGACGCAAGAGAGCGCCATCAAGATGACCACGGTCAGCTTGCGCTTTCGCCCGGTGGACTATCCATCGCTCTCGATGCGATTGCGCGTGCCCGTGAACGTGCGCGGTGTCGATCCGAGTCTGCGTCGCCGCGGCGCAAGCGACGCGGCGTTCAAGCTGTGGTTTGTCGTGGTCGACAAACGGCCAGGCGTCTCCAACGCGACCCGACTCTTTGGGTACACATGGAATGCGGCGAATCGTGATGGTATCCGGCCGAAGGACGGGTCGTTCCTCGAAGCCGTATCGTCCAGACGTTCGCTCATGGTGACGACACTTCCCGAAGCGTGGCTGGTCGCCATCGGCGCCGAGGCCAACGGAAACGCGTGGCAAGAGATCGTGCGTGATTTGTCTGGCGATCTGCGCACGGCCTATCCCAACATTCCCGCCGACGCCTTCGAGGTAGTCGGCGTGACGATACAGTCAGATAGCGATGAATCGAAGGGCAAGACCGAAGTGTACGTAGACGAGATCGCGCTTCGGCCGCGCAACAAGGCATCCACTGGCTCGCGGTGACCACCTCGTGTAGCGAGCGCGTCGCGCCGCTACCGCGCCGTCGGCAGACCGACGGTGGTGGTATCGTCATACGGACGGGCACTGCTCATGCGTGCGCTCCATGTGTCATAACACAGAACCAGGCGCGACGGTCTTTGGCTTTGGAAGCGCCTTCGGTAGTATGGGAGTCGGCGGTTGCGTGAGCGTTGGCGCGAACTCAAATCCCACCCCCTTCGTCTCGCGCTTTGGCGTTGAGTCGCTACGCACGTACGCCGCAGTGCCGACGAGCACATTGCGCGTGAGGTCGAAGACCACCTGCTCGCTCCGTAGTTGTCGTCCGCCAACCGCAACAACCAGCACATTGCCGCGGACCTCGAACCGTGCCTGGCGCAAACGATACGTGCCCGTGGCGGACGTCATGACGGCATGCGTGATGCCGACGGCATCAAGGAACGTCACGGTCACGCCGCGCAGCTCAATACGCGTGCCGTCCTCGAACACGTAGCCACGATCAGCGGATAGCATGCCTTTGGTGGCACCTTGATCCGTGAGCACGGCGTGAACCCCGTACAAGATCTGATCGGCAGAGTCTGCTTGCGCGTCTTGCGCCGTCCTGGACTTGGTCGCATTGGTCGCGACGGTGGGGTTGCCGGTACAGTTCGCGGCACCCAGGAGCGACGCGATGACGACCGCAGTCACTGAGCACCGGCCAACTCGGTGAATGGACATCAGTTTCCGCGACGAGCGAGAGCGACGCGGAGTGTTGCGGCCGCGAGGGCCGCGGCGAGCAGAGCGACGGAAAGCATAGAGTTAATTTGGCGTGGTGGGCTCGAAGTTCGTCGGAGCAAAGGTGCGCATCGCGTTGGAGACGCTGGAGACAGGCTCGTGGACCGGCCTCCATCGCCCCTCGAGCTGTGGGCGTCGAAGATAGTGTAGTAAGCCTGGGACCCAGACCCCCATCGCGTTTCCAGCACTCCGCAAGTTACGGCGAGCGTGAAAGTGACAGCACCTGGACGGCATGCACTCCGGTAACAGGATCGAGCACGATGCCGGCGATGTGCTTCTGCCCGATCTCGTGAACGGTCAATACTGCCGGTAGCGATACCCTTGCCTCAAGTTCTCCACCAGGGCTGAACACAATCCACTCGGTGTTGTTATCACCGGCAACCGGATATCGCCTCACCCACAGATGATCCGCGCTATCAACGATCAATGCATCGTAGCCCGGTAACGTCGAAGGAGGTGTGTCGAGTGTCCACCCTTGGCGAGTCTGCGCTTGCTCTGTCGCGGACTGTCCCAGCGTATCGAGACGCTTTGCTCGTTCAAGATCCTCCTCCGTTGTCTTGACTTCCGCGAAAGGCATTTGTCGCACGCCCGCGTGGCTTCCATCGAGATTGTAAACCGTTATGAGTCCGCCATCGGCGCTGCCTACATACGCATGGAGACGACCTATCGCGAGGTGGGGCGTGCGGCCAAGCAGTGCTCGACCGCCCCCATCGCCGAGGCCGACAAACTCCGGTCCGCCAACACTATCCAGATCCGCGATGCGCCTGTTGGCTGGCGAAGTGAGCC
>JANLVM010000918.1:0-3627 GCA_031364015.1 Gemmatimonadaceae bacterium | reverse complement strand
ACGCGAGTGCTCGGTGCGCCGAGTGTGCTCGGCGTGATCGTCGGGACCGGTGGGGCCTACCGACGAGAGGATGGCATCATGGTGATACCCATTGGTGCGCTGGGGCCATGATGGTCCTTGTCGAAGCGGGCCACGCGCGCGCAGCGCCGTCGCCGACTCTCTCCCAATGAGCGCCGCACAGACCGACCGCCTCACCGCGGCCCTTGGCCGTAGCTACCGCATCGACCGCGAACTCGGCGCCGGGGGCATGGCCACCGTCTACCTCGCGCACGACCTCAAGCACGAGCGCGAGGTTGCGATCAAGGTTCTGCACCCGGATCTCGGCGCGGCGCTCGGTGCCGAGCGCTTCCTGAGCGAGATCAAGACCACGGCGAAGCTGCAGCATCCGCACATCCTGCCGCTGCTCGATAGTGGCGAAGCCGACGGCCTGCTGTACTACGTCATGCCGCTCGTCACCGGCGAAACCCTGCGCGCGCGGTTGGAGCGCGAACGGCAGCTCCCCGTGGCCGACGCGGTGCGCGTCGCGCGTGAAGTGGCGAGTGCGCTCGACTACGCACACCGACAAGGCGTGATCCATCGCGACATCAAGCCCGAGAACATCCTGCTGCAGGATGGCTCGGCCGTTGTCGCCGATTTCGGCATCGCGCTCGCGGTGCAAACGGCGGGCGGGCAGCGCATGACGCAAACGGGTCTCTCGCTGGGCACGCCGCAGTACATGTCGCCCGAACAGGCAATGGGTGAACGGGTCATCGATGCGCGCAGCGACATCTATGCGCTGGGTGCCGTGACGTACGAGATGCTAGTCGGTGAAGCGCCGTTCACCGGCCCGAGCGTGCAGGCGATTGTCGCGCGCGTGCTCACGGAAGAACCGCGCAGCATCGCCGTGCAACGCAAGGCCGTGCCCGAAGGGGTGGAGCAAGCGGTCGTGCGGGCCCTCGAGAAGCTGCCGGCCGATCGCTGGGCGACGGCGGGCGAGTTTGCGGCGGCGTTGAGCGACCGAGGGGCCGCGACAGGGCATGCCTCCCGTCCCACCGTAGCGCGGGGCGCGGCTGCTCAACGCGGGCCGTCGCGACTGCGCCCACTTCTCGCGTTCACCACCGGTGTCGTGCTCACCGCCGCGGCCGGTGCGCTGTGGCTCTCCACGCGCACGACCCAGCAACCCGCCGCATCGCGCTTCGATATCGCGCTGCCGGACAGCGTGGAGCCGTACGCCGCAGGCGGCCGACGGCTCGCCCTGTCGCCCGACGGTCGCCAACTGATCGTGGTGGGCGTGAAGGCTGGAACACGCGGCCTGTATCGGCGCCAGATGGACGGAACCGAGTTTCGATTGATTGCCGGCTCCGAGACCAGCTTACCCGACGGCAGCGTCGATCCGATGTTCTCTCCGGATGGCACGTCGGTGCTGTTTCGCGCTGGCGACGATCTGCTCCGGATTCCGGTGTCCGGGGGAACGGCCCGACGCATCGATGCGGCTGGCAATGCGAGCTGGGTGGACGACGGGCGCATCGTCAACGCGCGCATTGATACCGTCTGGCTTACCTCGGTCGATGACGGCGCCAGGCGCGTGCTCGTCGTGGCCAACGCGGCGGCAGGCATTCCACGACTCCGCTTGCCCGCGGTCCTGCCCGGTGGCCGTTTCGCGCTGGTCAACCTGCGGGGAACGCGCCCGAACGCACCGCTCGACGACGATCATCTCGGCGTGCTCTCGCTCGACGACGGGACGATCAACGACCTGGGCATCGTGGGGACGAACCCGCAGTACTCGGGCACCGGCCATATTGTCTTTGGGCGCGTGACCGGCGAGCTGTTCGCGGTGCCGTTCTCCCTGCGGTCGCGCACGGTGCAAGGGCCGCCCGTCTTGCTCCAACCGAATGTCTGGGTGGCACAAAACGGCGCCGTGGGTGCGGCCGTCTCGCTCAATGGCACGCTGGCGTATCACTCGGGGGAGTTCGCCGGCAACACAAGATCCTTGCGGATCGTTGGCGACGGCGGCGCGGAGCGGCCCGGGCCGGGCGGAACCGCGGCCTACTACGCGCCGCGCCTCTCCCCGGATGGCCAACGCGTGGTGGTCGAATACAACGAGCCCGCCCGAAAAACCCCCACCGGTCCGATCGTCCTGCTCGACGTTGGCAGCGGAGCGGTGCAGCCGATCGCGGCCGAAGGCGAGGGCTTGATGCCGAAATGGACGCGCGATGGGCGTCGTGTCGCCTTCATCAAGTTTCTGGGCGAGGAAGGCCGTGAGATCATCTCGCGCGCGTGGGATCGGAGCGGCGCGGATACGCTGCTCTTCCGCGACTCGTCCGCCATGCTGTTCGACTTCGGCCTGGGGCCTGCGGGGGGCTGGAGCGTGCTACGGCGGGGCGGCACAGGCGGCCTCAACGACGGTCGAGACATCCTGCTGGCCCCCGCCGACAGCCTGGCACGGTTCCGGCCGCTGGTCGCGACGCCGGCGGCCGAGGTCAGCCCGGCCATTTCCCCCGATGGGCGATGGCTCGCCTACGCGTCGAACGAATCCGGTCGGTATGAGATTTTTGTGCAACCGCTCCCAGGCCCCGGGCCGCGCGTGCAGATCTCCATCACGGGAGGCACGGAGCCGCTCTGGTCACCGCAAGGCGGGACGCTCTTCTATCGTAGTGCGGAGCGGCGGATCATGGCGGCTCGGCTCACCGGGGCCCCGCTGCGCGTCGTGCAATGGGACACGCTCTTTGTCGACCGCTACATGCTTGGCATCGCGCAGACGAACTGGAGTGTGTTCCCGAGCGGCCGTGAATTCCTGATGGTCGCAGGCAAATCCTCCGGTGACAAAATGGTGGTCAACTGGCCGCAACTGCCGGGGCTGCGGCGAAACGGGAGCACACCGCCGTGAGTGCAACGCAAACCGAGCGCCTCACCGCCGCCCTAACCGGCCGCTACCGCCTCGAGCGCGAACTCGGCGCCGGCGGCATGGCCACCGTCTATCTCGCCTTCGACGAGAAGCACGATCGCAAGGTCGCGATCAAAGTCCTCAAGCCCGAACTCGCCGCCGTGCTCGGCGCCGAGCGGTTCGTGGTCGAGATCAAGACCACGGCGGCGATGAGTCATCCGCATATTCTGCCGTTGTTTGATTCCGGCGAAGCGGACGGGTTCCTGTACTACGTAATGCCCTACATCGAAGGCGAAACGATTCGCGAGAAGCTCACGCGCGAAACGCAATTCGGCATCGATGAAGCGGTGCGCATCACGCGTGAGATCGCCGACGCGCTGGATTACGCGCATCGGCGCGGCATCATTCACCGCGACATCAAGCCGGAGAACATTCTCCTGCACGATGGACGGGCGATGGTGATGGACTTTGGCATCGCGCTGGCCGTGAGCGCGGCGGCGGGTGGGCGCATGACCGAGACGGGATTGAGCCTCGGCACGCCGCACTACATGAGCCCCGAGCAGGCCACGGCGGAAAAGGAAATCACGCCGCGCAGTGATGTGTATTCGCTGGCGAGTGTGTTGTACGAGATGCTCGCCGGTGAACCGCCGCACAGCGGCGGCTCGGCGCAGGCGATCATCATGAAGATCATCGCCGAGCCGGCGCAGATCGTGACGCAGTTGCGCAAGTCGGTGCCGACGAACGTGGCTGCCGCGCTCGACATG
>JANLVM010000863.1:0-2014 GCA_031364015.1 Gemmatimonadaceae bacterium | reverse complement strand
CCCTGAAACGCTCCACCCTGTGCCATGAGGAAATCGCTATGAGACGTTATCCAGCAGGTTCCATGGACCCATCGGCTTCTGGCCATCGCGACGGCGGTGGTGGTGGGATTCAGTGCGCGGGAAGCTGTCGCGGCGGCGAGCACGCTTCGCCGAGCGGATTGCGAGGCGACGAACTGGTGCTCCGGGCCGGACCCGATGGGTAACTGCGACGAATGCTGCGGTCCTCCAGCGGGAGGCTTCTGTTATTCTTACGATCCGGGCATTCAGGGTTGTCTGTGCAACTAAGGTTTCGTAGCACAGAACCATGCTCTCGCCGCTGCGAGCGGCGAGAGCGAGCACCCGCATCGCGTTGCCATGAGGTACTCGGCAACATCATGCCATGACACAGGGCTGAGCATGCGACCTCTCCAAATTTTGCGCCGAGTTCTCGTTGTGTTTGGCCTGGCGGCCTGCGGTGGCAGCACCGTAACGGACACTCCAAGCCCGACCACTCCGGTCGATACCACGAAACCGCCAACGACCGTGCAGCGCGCATCGATCACGGCGCGCGTCACGATCGATCCCGTTGATGCAGACTTGGCCCAACGGGCCGGGATCGGTGTGAGCAGACTTACCGTGCGGCTCACGTCGTCGCGCGCGGGTGACCCGGTGCGCACGGCGGTCACCGAAGACGACGGCACGGTGCGCTTCGACAACCTGCTCGAAGCATCGTACAGTGCGAGCGTCGAGCGGCGCTTGACCGCTGACGAGTTATCTCGGTTGGCGCCGGCCGATCGCGAAGCCTCGATGTTCGCGGGGGGTGGACAGGTGATGCTGTCGCCGCCGACCGGGCGCAGCGTCGACGTCGCGTTGGTCGGGGCGCGTCGCGGTTCGATTGTGATCTCCGAGATCTTTGCCTTCTACGGGCCGCCTGAGCGGGGCTTCGACAACTACGTGTACGGCAGCTACTTGGAGGTCTACAACAACAGCGACACGACCGCGTACCTCGATGGAATCTTGTATTTGGTCACGCCTCCAACACTCCACCGCAGCAACCCGCAAAGCGGGACGTGCGATGCGCTGCCCAAAAACCTTCGGATCGACAGTTCGGCAGTGTACACAGGTGTCATCACGGCGTTCCCAGGCTCGGGGCGGGACTTCCCGATTCGGCCTGGCGAAGCGAAGGTGGTGGCGATGGATGCCATCAACCACGCGACAGCCGCGCCAGTCTTTCGCCAACTGGACCTCTCGCGCGCCGATTTCGAACAATTCTGGACGGACGGCGACGTCGATAACCCGTTCGCCGCCAACATTCTGCGCGTGTATGGGAGTACGGCTGGTGTGTTTGGCCGTGGATTCGGATTCATGGTCAATAGTGGTCAAGCAGTGCTCCTTGTGCCGGAGGCGCGGGCGCGGATCACGGAGGTGACGGTCCCGGGGTGGAGCGCTGCGGGCTGGGGCACGTTCACGGCCGCACGCGTGCCCAGCGAGTATATCCTTGATCTGGTCGCCTTAGATTCCGCGATCCCGCCGATCGAGGGTGCCGCCGGATACTGCGCCCCTTGGACGAGCCCAAGGTACGATCGGGCGCCCGCTATGCTCTCGAACTTCTTGGTGCGGCAGGCCATCAGTCGGCGTTCGCTCGGCCGCACCGCGGCGGGTCACGAGATCCTGCAACGTACTCGGAACTCGGCGCGTGATTTCATGCTGGCCGAGCCGCTACGGCGCTCGCTGGACAAATGACGGATATGTGTCCGTCACACCGGCTTCGTGGCGCCGGTGTTCGCCGGCGGCGGGTAGGCGGTGCTGTCGCCACCCGCGAACGCATCGGCGACGGTAACGCTCGTGGGCGCCCGCCGCCGACCAGTGGCGAGACCCACCCACGGATGCGAACTTGTCGAGTTCGTCAGCCTTACCCAGCGCAGCACGCCATCGCCATATGGGGTAAGCATGCAGCCTGTTGAAATCTCACGCCGACAGGTGCTTTCACTCGCTGTGTTGGTGCTCGCTGCGTGCGGGGGCAGCACAGTAACGG
>JANLVM010000809.1:0-3159 GCA_031364015.1 Gemmatimonadaceae bacterium | reverse complement strand
GGGGAAACCGCACAATCACGGTCGTTCCGACGTGCTGGACACTCTCGACGGCCACCGAGCCGCCGGCTGCTACGACAATGCCGTGCACCACCGACAACCCCAGGCCGGTGCCTTCGTCGACGGGTTTTGTGGTGAAGAATGGTTCGAACACGCGCGGCAGCACGTCGGACGCGATGCCAACGCCGTTATCGGTCACCTGCACACGCACGTACGAGCCGGGTACGAGTCCGTGCGCCGGTGCCGTGTGCTCATCGAGACTCTCGGTCGCGATGTGGAGCACGATCTCTCCGTCGCGTCCTCGCACCGCGTGCACACTGTTCGCGCACAGATTGAGCAGCACGCGCTGCAGTTGCACCGCGTCCCCAAACACGATGCGCGGCGTCGCGGCATCGGCAACGCGCAACCGCACCCCACTGGGCAGTGTCGGTTGCAGCAGTCTGATAGTTTCTTCGGCGAGCTGCGCGACATCGACCGCGCTTCGGCGCGGCTCGTCGGGACGACTGAAGGCGAGAATCTCCCGAACGATCGTGCGCGCGCGGAGCGCGGCATCGGTCACCTGTTGCAAATGCGACGCTGCGGCAGACGATGCTGGCACTTCATCGGACGCCAGCTGCGCGTATCCCAATATGGCGGCAAGAAGATTGTTGAAGTCGTGCGCAATGCCACCGGCCAGCGTACCGAGTGCGTTCATCATGGAATCATGCTGTATGCGGGTATGCAACGCGCGGTGCTCCGTTACGTCCGAGATCGAGCCCGCCAGCAGGATCGGTTGGCCGTCGCTGTCACGCACCGCGCCGCCGCGGATCCGGAACCACCGTACGCCCCGCGATTCCGTGCGGAGCTGCAGCTCCAGGTCCAGGGGCGCATCCTGCTGGAGATGCCGCGTGACGGCGTCTTTTAACAGGCTCAGGTCGTTCTCGGGCACCACGTGTGCTACCCAATCCGACGACACCCATGGAGCGTCGTGGGGGCGCCCGAGCAGTTCCAGCAGACGCGGCGACACTTCCGTGACCCTGCTGCGCATATCGAACTGCCAAACGCCATCGCTGGTGCCCTGCACGGCAAGCGCATAGCGCGCCTCGCTCCGTCGCACACGTTCAGCCAGCGTCCATGGTTCGGTCATGTCCTGCGAGGTGCCGACGAGTTGCACAATCACGCCGCGCTCGTCACGAAACGCGCCGCCGTGACTGCGCACGCGTCGCAGACTGCCGTCACGGAGGATGATGGAGTGTTCGAGGTAGAACACACTTCCGTCCGCGAATGCACGGTCGACCAATGCGCGCAGCGTCGGGCGATCGTCCGGATGGAGTCGCTCGTTGTACTCTTCCAGCGTGGGCCCCGCTCGCCCGCGCCGTTCGACGTCGAAAATTCGAAAGAGCTCGTCGGTCCAGATGATGCGCTTCGTCGCCACATCCCACGACCAACTGCCGATGCTGGCGATGCGCTGTGCCTGCGCCAGCCGCCACTCCGATTCTCGCAATGCGTCGAGCTGCCCGACCGCATCGGTCACGTCCTGCGCGATACCGATCATCCGGAGCGCACGTCCATGCGCATCGCGCAGCAGACGCGCCCGTGTTTCGATGGAACGCCACTCGGTGGATCCCACGGGGCGGGCGCGCGCGTTCCAGGCGATCCGACCATTTACTTCTGGAAGACTCCAGGGGCGAAACGCGCCTTCTCGATCATCCGGGTGCATCAGCGCGATCGTCGCATGCACATCGATCGGTCCGTCGGGAAGACCAAACATGGCGCGAAAACGCGGCGACCCATACAACAGGCCCGTTTCAAAATCACAATCGAAGACACCAGCGCCGGCGGCGTCGAGCGCGAGATCGGCGCGCTCCTCGCTCAGTCGTAGCGCTTCGCCAAGGGCGGCCTCCCGTACTGCCGCTTCGCGAAGGGGCGCGTCAGACGGAGAGGACTCATCCATCGCTCATGCCGACAACGGCTCGACGCGCCCCAGCACGGCAAAGTCCTGTCCGCCCTCGCCTTGTTCGATCAATGCATCCATCCGGGTCGCCAGCGCGCGCAGCAGTGGAACAGGCTGCGAACCGGCGGTTTCGATCATGAGGCGCACATCCTTGCGCGCGACCTCGAGCGCGAAGTTCGTATCGAACTGATTGTCGCGCATCATCGGCGCCCGATACGCAATCGCACCGCTGGGATTCGTTTTCGCTAACATTTCCAGCGCGCCACTCCGGGGAACACCGGCACTGTCGACGAGGTGCATGATGTCGGCCACGGCACCAACAACACCCAGCACCAATGCATTGCCCACCAACTTATACACCGCCGCGAGGTCGGGGCGCTCACCAACGTGCCACAGTTCACCGGTCATGGCCGACAGTGCATCGTGCACGCGTGCGACGCGCGCATTGGGCCCGGCAACCAGCATCATGCCCTTGGCCGTCTTCGCTGCCGGCGGACCCATCATCACCGGAGCATGCAGATACTCCACGCCCGCAGCATCGAGTGCGGCTGCGCGCGCCGCAGTCCGCATCGGTTGCGTGGTGGAATGATCGATGATCACGGTGCGTGCCGACAATCCGGGGCGGAGCGCTGCAATCGTCAAGTCCACGATGTCGTCGTCGAGGAGAACCAGATGGACTCGATCCGCTCCGCGCACCGCATCCTCCGGTGTGTCCGCGATGCGCGCGCCCAGTGCGGCCAGTGGCTCCGCCTTGGTGCGACTCCGGTTCCACACGGTCACCGACGTGCCGCCACGGGACAGCAGCCCCTCCGCGAACGCCCTGCCCAGAAGTCCGGTACCGAGAAGCGCGACGTGAGCGGTGTTCATCGGGCCGCACGCAGCGGTGGCACGCTGGCTGGTGCCCGACGATGGCTCGTGGTCTGTTCGAAGTCGAAGGCCAACGCAATGAGCCGCCCTTCACTCCATGGACGTCCGAAAAACGTCAGACCGGCGGGCAGCTGCTGTTCGCGCGTGTACCCCATCGGTACGCTAATGGCTGGGAACCCGGTGCTCGGCGAGAAGAGCTGGCTGTTGTCGCCATGCGGCGTGTTGAGATCGCCGATCAGGCGCGGAGGGTTGCTCCACGTGGGGTACAGCATCGCGTCGAGCTGGAGCGAATCCATGAGCCCTGTGACCGCAATACGAAGCGCGGCGCGCACTGCCTCGCGGCTCGTGCATCCGGCACTCGC
>JANLVM010000801.1:0-7924 GCA_031364015.1 Gemmatimonadaceae bacterium | reverse complement strand
GGCGGCAGTGCTCATGGAGCCCGATGCAGGCACCAACGGCATCGTCGCTCCCGATTCGTATTGGCCCGCGCTGCGCGCGATCACACGGACGCATGGCACCTTGCTCATTGCCGACGAAGTCATGAGCGGCTTTGGTCGGTGCGGCGAATGGTTTGCGTGGCAACGCGATGGCGAGGCCGGCCGACCCGACATGATGACGCTGGCCAAAGGACTCACCGGCGCGCATCTCCCGCTAGGGGCCGTCGTGCTTTCAGTCGACGTCGCACGACGGCTTGAACACGAAATGTTGTATACGGGGCTGACGTATTGCGGACACCCCCTTCCGTGCGCCGCTGGGGTTGCCGCGGTTCATGCCTACGCTGATGAGGACCTCATTGCGCGATCGCGTCGGCTCGGCGCAGCAATGTTCAGCGCGCTCGTTGGCATGCAAGCGCGGCATCCGGTCATGGGTGAGGTGCGCGGCGGCCGAGGATTGTTCGCAGTGATTGAACTGGTGGTCGACCGCAACACGCGAGAACCACTCGCGCCGTGGCCCACCACCCCAGCGCCGCTCGCCGCCCTGGTGCGCGACGGACTTGCCGCCGGCGTGTCGTTTGCGTCGCGGGGAAATCTGTTGTTGTTGGCGCCGCCGCTGGTTATCGAGGAACACGATCTCGCCGATGCCCTCGCGCTGCTGGACAAACTCCTCGCCGTGCATTTCCCCGCACGCCCCGTCGCGTGATGCCCGCGTTCCTGCCCCTGCGCGAGGCGATGGCCTTGCACGTGCGCGACGGCATGACGGTCGCGCTGGAAGGGTTCACGCATCTGATTCCCTTTGCCGCCGGGCACGAGCTCATTCGGCAACGACGGCGCGGACTCACGCTCGTTCGCCTGACGCCCGATCTCATTTACGATCAGATGATCGGCATGGGATGCGCGACGTCGCTGGTGTTCTCATGGGGAGGCAACCCCGGCGTGGGTTCGCTGCACCGGCTGCGCGATGCGTGTGAGAAATCGTGGCCGCATGCGATGGCCATCGATGAGCATAGTCACGCGGGGATGGCGGTTCGCTATGTCGCCGGTGCCAGCGGACTGCCGTTCGGCGTGCTGCGCGGTTATACCGGTACTGACCTCCCGGCGGCAAACCCCACGCGCATTGCACGCGTTACTTGCCCGTTCACCGGCGAAGTACTTACCGCGCTTCCGGCTATCACGCCTGATGTCACGGTGTTGCACGCGCAGCAAGCCGATCGGGAAGGGAATGTGCTGCTGCGTGGCATCGTCGGGGTCAGCCGTGAGGCTGCAATGGCCGCGCGCACACTGGTCATCACTGTCGAGCACATTGTCGACACACTGGACGCGCCGATGAACGCGCTGGTGATTCCTGCGTGGCAGATTGCCGCGATTGCGGAAGTTCCGGGTGGCGCGTATCCGTCGTATACGCATGGCTACTACGCGCGCGACAACGCGTTTTATCTGGCATGGGATGACATTGCGCGCACACGCGACGGATTCCTTGCCTGGATGGAGCGCCATGTGCTGGGCTCGACCGATCACGCCGCATTCCTGCGAAGCGTGGGCGCGGCGGAGTGATGACGACGGCCTATACGCCCGACGAGATGATGACCGTAGCCGCCGCGAGGCGACTGCGGAATGGCGCGGTATGTTTCGTGGGTATCGGACTGCCCAGCGCCGCCTGCAATCTGGCGCGACTCACGCATGCGCCCGACCTCGTGTTGATCTACGAGTCGGGGACCGTGGGCGCACGGCCCATGGTGCTTCCGCTCTCTATTGGAGACCCCGAACTGGCGGAGACGGCGCGCAGTGTGATTCCGCTGCACGAAATCTTCGCCCATTACTTGCAACGTGGTCGCGTCGACGTGGGGTTTCTCGGTGCAGCGCAGACTGATCGATTCGGCAACCTCAACAGCACCGTAATCGGTGCCTACGAGCATCCTACGGTGCGACTCCCTGGCGCAGGTGGCGCACCGGAGATTGCCATGCATGCGCGCGAGGTGCTGGTGGTGATGAAACAGTCGGTCAAGTCGTTTGTGGAGCAACTTGATTTCCGTACCAGCGCGGGCCGCCCGAGTGCCGTGATCACCGATCTGGGTGTACTCGAGCCTGACGCCACGACGCGCGAGCTCACGCTGCATGCGATGTTTGAGGGAGTCACAGTCAGCGCGGTGCGCGCCGCGTGCGGCTGGCCGCTGCGAATCAGCGACACTCCAGTGACGGTCGCTCCACCCACCGACGTCGAGCTGCGTACCCTGCGCGCGCTGCATGAACGTACCCGCGAGGCGCACGCACAACGTGTGCGAATCGTACTTCCTCACTAGCGGTTCACTACTCCATTCTGTTTTTCCCCGACTTCCGACTTCCGACTTCCGACTTCCGACTTCCTACTTACCAATGCTTCCCGGTCCCAAAGCACTGGCGATGATCGCGCGCGACGCGGCGGTCGTCTCGCCGTCCTACCCGCGCGACTACCCGTTCGTGATGTCGCACGGCAAAGGCGCTGAGGTGTGGGATGTGGATGGAAATCGGTTTCTCGATTTCGCGGCAGGGATCGCGGTGTGCAGTACCGGTCATTCTCACCCGAAGGTCGTTGAGGCGATCTGTGAAGCCGCCAGGGGATTCCTTCATATATCAAGCGATTTCTGGCACGAACGCCAGATACTGCTGGCTGAGCGTATCCGCGATCTCCAACCGATGGGCGAGGAGCCCGTGATGAGCTTCATGTGCCAGAGCGGCACCGAGGCGGTGGAAGGGGCGCTCAAGCTCGCGCGCTACGTAACCGGCCGCAGTCGCTTCCTCGGATTTCTTGGCGGCTTCCATGGTCGCACCATGGGCGCACTGTCGTTTACGTCCAGCAAGTACACGCAACAGGCAGGCTTCTTCCCGACCATGCCCGGCGTGACGCATGTGCCGTATCCCAACAACTATCGTCCGCTGTTCGCCGGCGACGATCAAGGCAAGGCAGTCCTCGACTATATCGAGCACGTGCTCTTCACGCACAACGTGCCAGCCAAGGAAGTTGCGGGCATCCTGATCGAGCCAATCCAGGGCGAAGGAGGTTACGTCGTGCCACCCGCAGGCTTTCTCGAAGGATTGCGAGCCCTGTGCGACCGACACGGCATCATGCTCATCTTCGACGAAGTGCAGTCGGGCATTGGACGCACCGGACGGATGTTCGCCGCGCACCACACCGGCGTCGCACCGGACATCATGGCGCTCGCCAAGGGACTCGGCAGCGGGATGCCCATTGGGCTCGTGGTCGCAAAGAAAAAGTGGATGGAACAGTGGAAGCGCGGAAGCCACGGCAATACCTATGGAGGCAACCCAGTGTGTTGCGCGGCGGCGCTGGCGACGCTTGATCTGGTGGAAGGGGGATTTATGGCGAATGCGGCGCTGGTGGGGGACTACTTCATGCAGCGTCTACACGAATGGCAGGCACGCTGCCCGCAGATCGGTCAGGTGCGCGGCCACGGACTGATGATCGGGATGGAGCTCATCGTGGGCAACGGCGACAAGACGCCAGCGAAGAAGCTCTGTGACGATCTCATCACGCGCGCCTATCACAACGGCCTGATCTTGCTCTCGTGCGGCGCGAGCACGGTGCGATTCATGCCGCCGCTGCTGATTTCGCGCGACGACGTAGACGAAGCCATGGCAACATTGAACGTCAGCATGACTGAGGCGATGGCATGAGCGACCGTCACGTGCGCGACCCTCGATATGACATTCTGTTCGAGCCGGTGAAGATCGGCCCAGTCACTGCCCGTAATCGTTTTTTTCAGGTGCCGCATTGCAACGGCATGGGCCACCAGATGCCCGCAGCACATGCGGCCATGCGTGAGGTGAAGGCCGAGGGTGGTTGGGCGGTGGTATCCACCGAGGAGTGCGAGATTCACCCGAGTGGGGACGTCACGCCATATGTCGAAGCACGCCTATGGGACGATGCCGATATCCCCGCGTTGGCCCTGATGTGCGAGCGCGTGCATGCACACGGCGCGCTGGCCGCCGTCGAGCTCACCCACAATGGCCCCACCGCATCCAATCACTATTCGCGCGAGATCGCGCTGGCGCCGTCGCACCAGCCGCTCAAGTATGGGTATCCGCATCAAGCGCGCGCGATGACCAAACACGATATCCGCGAGTATCGGCGCTGGCATCGAGAGGCGGCGATACGCGGGCGAACGGCCGGATTTGATCTCATCTATGTGTACGCCGGGCACGACTTGAGCCTGGCCATGCACTTTCTGCAGCGTCGTCGCAATCATCGCACCGATGAGTACGGTGGCTCGCTGGAGAATCGCGCGCGGCTGTTCCGCGAGATTATTGAAGACACGAAAGACGCCGTCGGCGACACGTGTGGGGTTGTGGTTCGGTTCGCGGTCGAAGAATTGCTGGGAGACGACGGTGTTACCGTGAACGAGGCGCAGGAAGTCGTGCATATGCTGGGCGAGCTTCCGGACCTGTGGGATGTGAATGTTGCGGCGTGGTACAACGATTCCATCCCGTCGCGCTTCGCGAAAGAGGGAGCGCAGGAGCCGTTCACCCACTGGGTGAAACGCTACACCACCAAGCCGGTGGTGGGTGTGGGACGCTTCACGTCGCCCGATACAATGGTGGACCAGATTCGGCGCGGTGTGATGGACATGATTGGCGCTGCTCGACCCAGTATCGCCGATCCGTTCCTGCCAAAGAAGATCAAGGAAGGACGCATCGATGACATTCGGGAATGCATCGGATGCAACATCTGTGTCACCGGCGACATGACCATGACGCCTATTCGATGCACCCAGAACCCGTCAATGGGAGAGGAGTGGCGGAAAGGGTGGCATCCGGAACGCATTGCGGCGAAGAGTTCGAACGCGCGCATTCTGGTGGTAGGCGCGGGCCCCGCTGGGTTGGAAACGGCGCGCGCGCTCGGTCAGCGTGGTTACGAAGTGCATCTGTCCGAGGCGAGTCGCGAACTGGGCGGGCGTGTGCTCGCCGAAGCGCGACTACCGGGACTGGCCGAGTGGATGCGCGTACGCGATTGGCGTGTGGGGCAGATCGAGAAGCTTCCCAATGTCACGGTGTATCGCGAGTCACCCATCACGGCGCAGGACGTGCTGGACTTTGGCGCCGAGCACGTGGTGCTGTCCACCGGCTGTTCGTGGCGCCGTGATGGCTACGGTCGATCGAACGGCTCGGCGATCGCCGGATTTGGTGATGAGATACTTACCCCTGACGACCTGATGGCGGGGCGCGTGCCGAGCGGGGGAGGGCACGTGGTGATTTTCGACGACGATGCGTTCTACCTCGGCAGCGTGCTGGCGGAGGTACTGGTGAAGGCCGGTTGCACGGTCACCATTGTCACGCCCGACGATGTGGTCGCTTCGTGGAGCACCAACACGCTCGACTATCGGCACATTCAGAAACGGCTCTATGCGCTGGGCGTGCAGCAGGTGACGTCGCACAATGTCGTGTCGGCCGGTGCCCGCAGTGTCAAGGTGCGGCACAACTGGTCGGGTGTTTCGCTCGACATTGCGTGCGATGCGGTGGTGAGTGTGACCGCGCGCGTGCCGAATGATGCGCTACACGGTGAACTCCTTGTGCGTGAGGCGGAGTGGGCCGCGGCCGGTGTGAAAAGCGTGCAATGCATTGGTGACGCGCTGGCTCCGGGACTCATCGCGCATGCCGTGTACGCGGGGCACCGCTATGCGCAGACGTTTGACGAGGGTTGCGAGCGGGACGTGCCATTCAAGCGACATCTGCCGGTAGCTCAGTTCGACTGATGGGACTTTGGACGACCGCTAGCTAGCTCTCAGTCGGTGCTTCCGTCGGCCGGGCGAATGTCACGTTGGACGCAATGATCAACAGCACGAGATAAAGCAGCAGCACGAGCCATTCGATCCATGGGACGCCGATGAGATCGTCGCTGAACACCGCGATCCAGAGCACGAGTCCAAAAATCAGCAGCCTCGACCAAGCGGGCGCAAAGCTCAGCACGGGTCCCAGGATCAAACGCATAGGCACGTCACGACCGCGTGTACGAGAGCGTGCACGAATCGCGCCACGCGCCGTTATTGACGTTTGCAGCGACATCCTTATGTCCGAGAGTGAAGTCTGTCTCGCCAACCAGTCTCGCCATTCCCAACGAGAATTCCTTGGACGCGACCAGCAGACCATTCACCAACAGTGATCGACGTGTGCTTCCCCAACTCGAGGCCTGCTCTACGCGGATCGTGACCATGCCACTGCGGCATTCCCATATGTACTTGATGCGCATGCGGTGACCTGGACGCGGTTGGCGAAACGTTGGAGGGCGAATCCATGGCGCAGAGGTTGACTCGCTATCTCGGTAGGGGAATATGGGCGCTGGACGAGATGACCGCCGCGATAGTAAGTTCTTGCGCCTGCGTGAAACACGTGAAGTCTGGCGATAGGCATACGCCAAGTCACCCTAAACTCGCGTCGATCAATGAAGCATTCAGTTTTCCGTGGTCGTCGCCTCGCCGATCTTCGGCCGGGACGCCCTGTTCGGCTTGGGTCGGTGCGAGCCATCGGGGCATTGCTTGCTCTCGCGTGCGGCGGTGGCGACACGTTGATTTTCAATAATCCAAAAGTCCTCGCGGTGACGGTTTCACCGACGACGGTGTCGGTGCGTGTTGGCGAGACTACGCCACTGGCTGCCAATGTCTCGGTCAGCGGCGGCGCTGCCACGACGCTCAATTGGACGACCAGCGATGCCTCTCGCGCCGGCGTGTCGACCGATGGCGTCGTTACGGGTCGCCAAACGGGTGCGGTCAGCGTAACGGCCACGTCTGCGGTCGATGGCACCAAGTCGGCATTCGCGCAGGTGACGGTGCTACCCGCGCGTGTCGCCCTGGTGACCGTCGCTCCAACGGGACCGCTTTCACTGGCGGTTGGGGGCGCGGCGACGCTCGCGGCGACCGTGCGCGATGGAGCCGGCAACATCATCACCGATCGCGCGGTCACGTGGCTCAGCTCCGCGGCCAGCGTGGCGAGCGTTTCGACGGCAGGAGCGGTGGCCGCACTAGCCGCCGGCAGCGCGAGTATCACCGCGTCGGCCGACGGCGTGTCGAGCGCAGCGGTTGTTCTAAACGTCGCTGTGGCTACCGCCCGCGTGACTATTGCGGCGAGCGGTGCGGGCGGCGGACGCATCACCTCGCAGGCGATGCTATCGCCGCCGATCGATTGCACGACGAACGGTCCAACACTCACGGGCTCGTGCGGCGCGGACTACCCGGTCGGAACCAGCGTGACCCTCACGGCGCTCCCGCGCGCTGGGAGCGCGCTGGCGGCATGGAGCGGCCCATGTACGGGATCAACAACCTGCACATTCGCAATAGGGCAGGGCACAACAGTCACGGCCAACTTCATTGTTACGCAAGCCGTGACGGCATGGAGCGGATCACAAGTCGGCGACGGATGGGGACCCGCGGGTCCGGCGACGTCCTTGGTCTACGGCATGTGGGGCGCTTCAAGCGGCGCAATTTGGGTAGGCACCGAAGGGGGGCAGATCGCACGGTGGAACGGCACAACGTGGAACGTCGAGCACGATGCCCGAGCTTCCATTTGGGGCGTTGGTGGTGCGAGCACCTCGGAGGTGTATGCGGTTGGTGCAAACGGCACGGTTCGCCGTTTCAATGGCGCAAGCTGGAGTTCGATGACAAAAAAACTTACGACCTTTTAGCGACTGGAAACGCGTCGGGGATCTTCCAGCTGGAAAGCGCGGGGATGCGCGATCTTTTGCGTAAAATTAAGCCTAGCCAGTTCGAAGATATCATTTCGATCTTGGCCCTTTATCGTCCAGGCCCGATGGGGTCTGGGATGTTGGAAGATTTCAGCAAGCGCAAGCGGGGAGAGGCGCCTATTAAGTATCCTCATCCCAAATTGGAAGCGACTTTAAAAAGTACATTCGGGATCATTG
>JANLVM010000790.1:0-7881 GCA_031364015.1 Gemmatimonadaceae bacterium | reverse complement strand
TGCGCAACACCATCGCGCCGGTGCTCATTAGTGGTGGCTTTCGGTCGAATGTGATTCCCGGATCGGCCGAGGCGACGCTTAATCTGCGGCTCATTCCCGGAACCGATCCGCGAGCGATGGTAACGCTCATTGAGAAGTTGGTCGCCGACCCACGCATCACGGTGCGACTTGGCGCAGGACCCGCCGCCGCCGCTGCGGCGTCTCCGGCAGTAGCCGCTACGCCGCCTACCATGTTTGCGCCCTCGTCGTTTGCGCCCTCGTCGGTCGAGACGGAACTGTATCAGGCGTTGGCGCTCGAGGCGAAGGCGCAGTGGCCGTCGGCCGAAGTGACACCGTACCTCTTTCAGGCGGGCACTGACGCGGGCGCGTGGCGCTCCCGTGGCGTGCCGGTGTACGGCATCTACCCGTATCCGATCAGCAACGACGAGCTGCGTCGCATGCATGGCAACGACGAGCGCGTGAGTGTCGAATCGCTACGACAAGGTACCGACATGATCTATCGCACACTGGTGCGAGTCGCGGGGAAGGCCTCGGCCAAATTTTAGCGCGATGTCAGATTCTTTGAAGATAGCCTCGCGAGCCAATGCTGTCGTCGGGCTGGTGGAGACACCGCTGGAGCGCGCCGCCTTTGCCAAGGCGGGAGCGAGACTGCTTCCGATCCTGTTTGCGTGTTACATCGTCGCGTACCTCGACCGGGAAAATGTCGGGTTCGCGAAGTTGCAGATGGCCGCGTCGCTGGAGTTTTCCGACGCTGTTTATGGATTTGGTGCGGGCATCTTCTTCATCGGGTACTTCCTGTTTGAAGTCCCGAGCAATCTGATCCTCGAGCGGGTCGGTGCGCGCGCGTGGATTGCGCGCATCATGATCACATGGGGTCTCGTCTCTGCGGCGTTCGCGTTTGTGGCGGTCATTCCGTGGGGCCCTTTGCCGGCACTGTTTGGGCTACCCCGCGTCGAGTTCAGCTTCTACGCGCTCCGACTACTGCTTGGTGTCGCGGAAGCCGGATTCTTTCCCGGCATTGTGCTCTATCTCACGTACTGGTTTCCTGCGGCTCGGCGGGCGCGCACGGTTGCGCTGTTCATGACGGCCGTGGCGGTCGCGAACGTGGTCGGCGCCCCGATGTCTGGCGCCATTATGCAGTACATGGATGGAGTGGCGGGTTGGTCGGGTTGGCGTTGGCTCTTTGTGGTGGAAGCGCTGCCGTCACTGATTGCTGGCGTGGCGATACTGCGATGGTTGCCGAACCGTCCGGCCGACGCTCGCTGGCTTCGCGCCGACGAACGCGACGCCATCACGCGACGCATCGCGGCGGATAACGCCATCCGTGATACCGGCCCCACTGGGCATGGCATTAGCGCCGCCTTCGCCGATGGACGCGTCTGGACGCTCGCATTTGTGTACCTGACGTGCGCACTGGCGCTGTACGGTGTGAACTTCTGGATGCCAACGTTGGTGCAGGAACTGGGCGTGGCGCGCACCGACTATCTCCGGGTGGGTCTGATCACGATGATTCCGTGGGGACTGGGCGGACTGGCGATGGTCGTGGTGGGCTCGCATTCGGATACCACGGGTGAGCGTCGATGGCACGTGACCGGTTCGCTGCTGGTCACGGCGCTCGGATTGGCCTTGCTCGCCGTGGTCGGACAAGCCGCAGTGCCGTCCATCATCGCGCTGTCGCTCGTGACCTGCGGTGTGCTGTCGGCAATCGCCACATTCTGGTCGGTGCCCACCGCGTTCCTGCGTCAATCGGCGGCGGCGGCCGGCATTGCGTGGATCAATTCGATCGGCAATCTCGGAGGGCACTTCGGTCCCGATCTGATCGGGCGGGTTCGGGTCGCCACGGGATCGTCCGCCAGCGCGTTTGTGGTGCTGGCGGTCATCACGTTGTCAGGCGCACTGGCGACGCTGTGGGTCACGCGCGCACCGTCGCGCCGGTGACGCGACCGATGCGCACGCAACGCATCCGGTCTACGAAATCATCTCCGGCTCCAGCACCCGCTCGTTGATGGTCCCGCTCACCATGCTCACGTAGTACACCTTCGCACCAGCGCGCGCCGACACGACACGCGTGACCGCGTTGTCCTCGAAGTAGATGCCGGCGTCGTTGTCGCACGCGTAACCGGGCGTCATCTCTCCGCTGGCGATGAGCTTGTGGTACAGTGGACGGCGGCCCGGCTCTGCATCGTAGTGCGGCGAGTGGCTTCCCCTGAGAAATCCGAGGCACTTCACGATAGACAGCGCCTTGGGGCGCGAGTCGGTAGTGCCCTCCTCGAACCAGCAGAGTGATCCGGCACTCGCGCCGCCCAGCACGATGCCGCGATCCCACGCGTGTTTCAGTACCACATCAATGCCCTGGGCTTTCCAGATCGCCTGCTGATTCAGCGTATTGCCGCCCGAGCACACTATGCCGTCCATCGACAGCAGCACCTCATCCCATCCCTGGTTCTGCGAGAGACTTTCGATGAAGCTCTCCTGCACGAAGGCCTGCACGTCGAGCGGCGCGCAATGACGGAAGAATGCGACGCTCCCTTCAGCGTTGTCGGCCGAAGCCGTGGGGAGATAGCAAATCCGAGGCCGAGTCTTGCCCGTGAGTTGCACCATGTAGCGGATGAATGCGGTGTTGAATCCGCCGCCCGCGATGAGAATCTTGCGGGGGGCGCGCGACTCACTCGTCGCGACGTCTGCTGACATGGTGGGTTCCAAAGGGGTGTCGTTCATAACGGCAGGGGTCATCTGATTGACCAGGGCGCCCGCAGTGCCAAGCGCGGACGTGACCAGAAATTCGCGTCGTATCATGGGCGTATTGAATCTCTCAGGGCGTGAATCCAATCGCGCGAAACAACACCGCGCTGTCGAACAGCAGCCCGCCCTTCATCACGAGTCGCACGGTGCGAATGTTCGAGATGTTATCAAGCGGATTGGCATCGAGCACTAACAGGTCGGCGCGCTTTCCCACCTCGACGGTGCCCAACTCCTTGTCCATGCGCATGGCTTTCGCCGGCACGGCGGTGGCCGCGCGCAATGCGTCCATTGGCGTGAACCCGGCCATCACATACAACTCGAGCTCGCGATAGAGGCTGAATCCAGGTACGCCTTCATCCGTCCCCGCAATGATGGGGACACCCGCCTGGTGCAGCGCGCCCGTAACGGCCAGCGAACGGGCGAGTCGCGCATGCGCGGCGGCCGTGTCGACGCCGGGGACGCCCCACCCCGCCGCTCGTGTCTGCAGGAAGATCGGTGGCAGGTGCTGCGTGACCGGTTGAAAGCGCTGCAGAGGCTCCGCCTGCGAGTGACCGCCAATCTCACCCCAGGACGACGTGGGATCAACCACCGTGCCGTGCTGCTTGAGCTGCGCGATCGTGCGATTCAGCTCATCACTGCCGACATCACCGCGAATTGGCTGATGCGCGGTCTGGTCCATGCCGGAGTCGATGGCCGCGAGCAAGGTCATCGACGTCGGAATGTGGCCAGTCACCGTCATTCCCAGCTTGTGCGCTTCATCGCACACCGCGCCCACGACGGCCGGCGAGAGCAGCGAATACAATTTTATCTGCTCGAAACCCAGCGCATGATACCGACGCACGATCGCGCGTCCTTCGCTGGGCGTGTCGGCGCTCAGAGCGCCAAAGGCATTCGGACCGGGACCGTCGATCAACCCTGCCGCCAGGATATTGGGCCCGTTGGCACGTCCAGAGTGCACGGTCGTTCGCAGCGCGGTGATGAACGACAACTCGTTGCCCATGTCGCGGACCGTCGAGATGCCGGTGGCAAGGTATACCGGCATCCACTCCAGTTGGTGCAGATGCGCGTGACTATCCCACAATCCAGGCACGATGGTCTTGCCGCGCACGTCGAGCTGGCGCGTACCTGCTGGCACCTTCGTGACGGCGCCCGGTCCTGCTGCTACGATACGTCCATTCGCGATCACGACCGTGGCATTGGGGATGGCCGCGCTGCCGGTGCCGTCGATCAGCGTGGCGCCCACCAACGCCACGTTGCCTCTGGCAATTGCTCGCGTGCGTCGGGAGATGGCGACCAGGTCCCGCATCGCAGCGCGTGACGCAATGGTCATCAGGGCATCGACGCGCGGCGCGAGTTCCGCGCGCACGGCCTTGAACGACAACCCGCCCGCTGCCGACGTGAACATCGCCAGACGCCCATGGGCATCCACCCACAGATACTCGCGTCCCCACACCACGCCATCAATCGTGTAGCGGACGAGCACCACGCGCGCCGCGTCGGCGTCGAGCGTGTCGACGCCACTGCGGGCGATCGCCACGGCGTTCACCGGCCCCCCGGGCACCACGGCGAGCGTCGCCGGCTGCCCATGCGCGAGCCAGTAGCGGAGCAGCGCCAGGTGTTGCGAGACCGGCTGATATGGGGCCAGCGCAAACGCCACGTCTGGCAATGAGACGTCGGTGGTCGTGCCCGCTCGCAGCACCGTGGCCGTGTTTCCGGTGACCACGATGCGCGTGGTCACCGTACGCGAGGTATCTGTGAGGCGCGTCAGCTCCAGCGACTGCGGTGCGTAATTCGCACCCAGCGTCGTGATGCTGCTCAGATGATTCCGCCGACCACGATCGACGTAGTCAAAGTCGGCCACGAGCGTCGACCCCGCGCCGTTCCTTGAGAATTCGTAGCGCTCCCAGCCGACTGGCCGCCCCACATAGTACAGGCGCAGCGAATCCGTGACCGGCACAAACCGTTCAACGTGTCCCACGCGCGCAGGCGCTTGCGCAGGCGCTTGCGCGTGCAGGCGAGGTGGCTTCACGGATACTATCAGGGTCAGCACTGCCCAACAGGCGTAGCGCGTCATGGCATCCATCCTTGAGGTGGTCGTGGCGGGTAATGTAGCCGAACGCCTGCGACCATCGACTGCGAACTGGCTTTCCCAGCGCGCCAGGTCGGCGTCGGTGGAGCCGCCCTGTCCCTGAATGAAGTTGTACGCAACACCTCGGCCCTGCCGGTCCCCAACGTGGCGCCTGCGTCGGCTGGAGCGGTTGTACCGGCGCCCTGCCCAGCGAGGGGGCGACGGGAAGTGTGGCGCACGACACACTCAACACACAAAGGCGGGCGGGGGCACGGAGCACGACGGGCCGGGCGGGGTACTCGACGTTGGCCATGGGCAAGGACCCTCACCGCCGACTCACGGGGCGGCCCCCACCAATAGCGCTCCGCCGCCTCCTCGCGCTAACGTTACGCTATCCACTTCACCCCCCACCGAGAAAGACCACTATGACACGCACGCACCGCTATGCGCTGGCAGTTGCAGCACTGATGCTCGCGCCCACGATTGGCGCCGCACAGACCGACATGGAGAAGTCCCGCACCGTCACGGGCGGCGGCATCTCCATCGCTGGCTGGCAGGGAAAGATTGACGCGAAAGAAACCACCGCAGGCCTGACGCTGAACGATGCGAAGCTCATGAAGATGGGCAACGACATGATGGTCACGACGGGCCCTGCCGTGACCTACTGGAATCCCGCGAACAAGGCGACGGGGAACTACACGGTCAGGGCGACGTTTAAGGAACCGGCGTACATGAACGTGAACACGCATCCGCATCCCTATGGCATCGTGATCGCCGGCAACGACATGGGTACGGATACGCAGAGCTATCTGTACTGTGCCGCGTACGGGAACGGCAACTTCATCGTGCGCGGATTCGGCCCGGCATCGTTCCAGATGAATGGCGGTCGCGGCGGCGCTGATCCTGCGGTGAACAAGGCCGCAGAGAAGGGTGCGCCCGTGCAACAGGATATCGCGATGACCGTCACGGCTGATAAGGTCGATTGCGCTATCAATGGCAAGGTGGTTGCCACGTACGACAAGACCGCCGTGGTCGCCGACGGCAAGCTCAAGTCGACCGACGGGGTATATGGCTTCCGTTTCGCGCACAACACTGATGGTCTCGTCTCGGGTTTGACGATGACGAAGAACAAGTAACGTGGCAGTCACTTGCTGACCGTTTTTACGGCGCAGCAGGTTCACGCGGCTCTCGATTGGGGGACGCTCGATTCGGCGCTCACTGCAGCCTTCGCAGTGGGCGCCGACGTGCCATTGCGGCACTCGCATATGCTCAACGACACTGATGCGTTGCTGCTGATGCCCGCCTGGACGAACTCGGCGATTGGTGTCAAAGTGGTGACGTACATTCCGGGCGCGCTCGCGCACGGCGCACCAACTGTCGGTGCGACGTATCTGCTGCTTGAGAGAACGACCGGCGAACCGCGAGCCGTAATAGACGGGGACGCGATCACCGTGCGGCGTACGGCGGTCGTGTCGGCCATTGCGGCGCGTTTCATGGCACGGGCGAGTGCCCGATCGATGCTGATGATCGGCACTGGACACCTCGCGCCGTGGTTGGTGCGAGCGCACTGTGCGTTGCGGCCCGGAATCGCGCAGGTCCAGATTTGGGGGCGCACGCCCGCACGGGCGGAGACGCTCGTCGCCCAACTGCGCGCCGAAGGACTCCCGGTTGCAGTCGCTGGCGATTTAGAGGGCGCGGTGCGTGCGGCAGACATCGTGAGCTGCGCCACCACCTCGCGCGTACCGATCGTGTGCGGCGAATGGCTGACGCCCGGTACGCACGTCGACCTGGTGGGTGGGTTCACTCGCGCGATGCGCGAGGCCGACGATGCGGCCATTGCGCGAAGCCGAATCGTGGTGGATAGCTATCGCGGGGCGCTTGCTGAAGCGGGCGACCTGACGGTCCCGCTGGAGCGCGGCGTGATCACGCGCGCGGACGTCGTCGCGGAACTCGCGGAGGTCGTGCGAGGAGAAACGGTGGGTCGCACCAGCGAGCCGGAAATTACGCTGTTCAAGTCGGTTGGGACGGCGCTGGCCGACTTGGCGGCGGCGCGGGCGGTGTTGGCGTCGGCGATCAACGCGTAAGCGTTCGTGGTGCGGGTTGCGATTTGGGCTCTAAGGCCGATCGTGCAGTCACGGTCATGATGCCCCAGAAGCGGTCGATCTTGACGCGCGATGCTTGCTCGACGACAAAGCCGGCGTGCACCAACAACATCGTGAGCTCGGCCACAGAAATCGTGCGTTCGTGTGCACGGTCCACCACGCGCAATACGCGATCGAGTACGCGCATGGTGACGTAGTCGGCGCACCAATCGCTGAGAACCACCGTTCCACCCGGCGTGAGCACACGCCGAAGCTCGTCTAGAACGCTCGGCAGCGACGGCATGTAATGCAACGCGCTGGTAGATACCGCGATATCAATCGACCCGTCGGGCAAGGGCAGCGCGGCGCTCGTCCCCTGTACTAGCGCGACATTCGCCGGCAACTGTCGCGCCGCTTGCTGCAGCATGCCGAGGCTCACGTCGACGCCGATATACTGTAGCGTGGGCTGGGTAGAAAGCGCCCGTCGGAGAAGCACCCCGGTACCGCACCCCAGATCGAGCGCGCGTGCGTCTGGGTTCAATGGCAGTTGGACCAATGCCAGTTGGGCCAATGCCAGCGACGTGGTGTCATTGACATAGCCTGCCCACCGCCGGTCGTAGCCCGACGCCAACCCATCGTACTCCTGTTGAACGTGACACAGGCGTGGCGTATCGCCGGGCCCAGATCGTTGCGTCATGTGCGCCGCACGACGGGTCGTGGTGTCAAGAGCGATACCACGATGCCCGTCGCGAAGATGAGTGGAATGCCGTACATCGCCCAGGCCCACGTGTATCCACCGGCTTCACCCACGACGAGGAAACATCCCACACCCCACACGACCCCCACCACGACCGACGCCCACGTGCCGGCGGTGGTCGCGCGTGGCCAAGGGAATTCGGCCAACAAGGCAAACGCGAGTGCCGCCACGGGAACAGGAGAGCGACAACGATGAAAAAGGTGTCGGCGCGCCTACGACTGGCGCGCAGGTCG
>JANLVM010000780.1:0-2001 GCA_031364015.1 Gemmatimonadaceae bacterium | reverse complement strand
CCGACGACGACAGCCGACCCGTCGAGCCAACTACCGCGTCCGAATTGTTAAATAAACAGTATTGCACCTAGGTGAGGTAGTCACGCGGGAGAAGATCAGTGCGCATGCCTGGGACGACAACTACGATCCGGCCAGCAACGTCATCGACGTTTACATCGCCCGCCTTCGCAAGAAAATTGACGACGTGGGCTAGATGCCGATGGTCTCGACCATCCGCGGCGCAGGCTATCGTCTAGCGTGAGTTTCCCGCTGTAGCGGCTTTTTCGTTCGCGTGATGGGGCGTCCGAGGTGTGTTTCCCTCTGGCGCCCGTGTGTTCGTGTGCTGGGAGAACGGTATATACAACCATCTGGCCACGTAGACAGTCCGGGGAGTCGATTGTCTCCCGTGAACGAGTTCCCTCTTGCGTTGCTGTGTGGTTGATGGTATATACGACACCCGTGGCCAGTTTCCAGATCGTCACTGCCAAGGGGCATCGCTACCTCCGGATCGTCGAATCCTTTCGCGATCCCGTCACCAGGCGTCCCAAGCTGCGCGTGCTCAGGCACCTCGGGCGCGCGGATGATGCCCTCGCCGCGCTCGCCGGCGCCGATCCGCTCGAACTCCGCTCGCGCTCGCATGGCGCCGTCGCGGCCGTCTGGCAGATGGCGCGCCGCCTCGATCTCGCGGGGATCATCGACGCCGCACTCCCGACGGCACCACTGCATGACGGACTCTCGATCGGCACGTCCCTGACACTTGCCGCCGTGGGCCGGGCCTGTCACGCGACCAGCAAACGGGGATTCGCGGCGTGGGCCGCGACGACGACGCTCGGCGACATCGCCTCGTGCGATGTCACACGTCTTACGAGCCAGCACTTCTGGGATCAGATGCATCAGATCCCCGTCGCCGCGCTCGCCACCATGGAGAGTGCACTCGTTTCGCGCGTCGTCGCGCAGTTCGCGCTGCCCGTGGATACGCTCCTCTACGACGCCACGAACTTCTTCACCTTCCTCGCCTCGACGAACCAGCGCGCCGAACTCCCGGCCCGGGGTCACAACAAGCAGAAGCGCCACGATCTGCGACAGGTCGGCATCGCGCTCTGTTGTACCCGCACCGATGCGATCCCGATCTTTCACGCCGTGTATGGCGGGGAACGGCCCGACGTGCGGGTCTTTGCCGATGTCTTCCCCACACTCCGGGAGCGCCTCGTCACCCTCGGCGGTGCACTCGATGCGCTGACCGTGATCTATGACAAGGGCAACGTCTCGCGCGCCACGCAGGCCATGGTCGACGAGAGTGCGCTGCACTACGTGGCGGCGCTCACGACCGCCAGCCAGCGGGCACTGGTGAACGAGGCCACGCCCCGGATGGAGCCACTGGTACTGAGCGAGGACGAGACGGTCACCGCCTATCAGACGAAGCGCGTGGTGTGGGGCGCGGAACGCACGCTCGTCGTCGTCTGTTCTCCACGCCTGCAACAGGGGCAGCGGCGCGGCATCGAGCAGCACCTGGCGTCGGCGGTCCGCTGGCTCGACACGCTCAAAGACACCCTCGCGCGAGGACAACAGCGACGTACCCGAATCGAACTCGAAAGCGCCATCAGACTCCGGCTCCGCGGACAACATCTCGCCGAGATCCTGCCTGTCCGACTCACAGGCAGTGGTCGTACACTTACGCTCGAGTACCGTGTCGATACGGCGGCGCTCGATGCCCTTGAGCGCACCTGGCTGGGCCGCGTGGTACTCATGACCAATCAACACCACTGGAGCAGCGCGGAGATCATTCGCGCCTACCGCGGGCAAGCCACCGCCGAAGGGGTGTTCCGTGCGCTCAAGGATCCGTTTCGCCTCGCGCTCCGGCCCCAGTACCACTGGACCGATCAGAAGCTGCACGTGCACGCCTTCATCTGCGTGATCGCCTATCTCCTCGCCACGCTCGTGCATCGGACCGCGCGTCGCGAGGCCGGCTTTCGCGGCAGTGCAGATGCACTGTTCGACGCACTCACCAACATCCGCCGCGTA
>JANLVM010000745.1:0-4257 GCA_031364015.1 Gemmatimonadaceae bacterium | reverse complement strand
CACTGGAAGGCCGTGAGCGCGAACCTCAGGGGCGCGGCGTCGGCGAACTGGGAGTAGGGCGGAGGGTCCGACCATTGACGAGTCTATCGTCATTTGACATGTTAAATGACGACAATGCCGACACCTCGAATCCCTCGCGCCATCGACCTGGCCAGCCTTCTGGCGCAGAAGTCCCATTTCCTGTTGGGACCACGCCAAACCGGTAAAACCACGCTCATTCGCGACGCCCTGCCCGGCGTACGCTCGTTCGACCTCCTCGATAGTCGCGTGTTTCTCGAACTCAGTCGCTCGCCTGAGCGGCTCGCCGAGGAATTGGACGCCAATACCAAGGTCATTGCGATTGATGAAATTCAGCGACTCCCCGAACTGCTCAATGAAGTCCATCGCCTGATAGAATCGCGTGGCGTTCACTTTCTCCTGACCGGCTCAAGCGCGCGGAAGCTCCGCAGTGGCGGCGTGAATTTACTCGGCGGACGCGCACGAACCCGGTATTTGCATCCGCTCACACACCACGAGTTGGGAGCACACTTTGATCTCGCGCGCGCCATTGAACGCGGCACAATTCCTTCCATCTATTTTTCCGACGATCCTGCGGCCGACCTGGATGCCTACGCCGGCACCTACTTACAGCAAGAGGTGGTGGCGGAAGGCGCCGTAAGAAACGCCCCGGCCTTCAGCCGATTTCTTCAGGTCGCCGCACTGTGCAACGGCAGCATCGTCAATTTCACGAATGTGGCCAACGACGCGCAGGTACCACGCACGACCGTGTACGAGTATTTCGAGGTTCTCAAAGACACCTTGATTGTGCGCGAACTGCCTGCCTGGAAATTGTCCACACGCCGCAAGCCGGTTGCTTCATCGAAATATTATTTCTTCGACATCGGCGTCGCGTCGAAACTACAAGGTCGCGTCATTCGTGCCGGCACGCCTGAGTTTGGTGCGGGCTTCGAGGCGTACATCATGCACGAGCTGACGGCATACGCCGACTACCGTTCGCGCGACGAGATTCGCTACTGGCGTTCGGCCTCCGGATTCGAAGTCGATTTTATTCTTGGCGATCATACGGCCATCGAAGTGAAGGCGACGCGCACAGTCACGAACGAGCATTTGAAAGGACTGAAAGCACTCGCTGAGGAGAATCAACTCAAACGTTTTTTGTGCGTCGCGATGGTGGACCGTCCGCGCACGGTGAACGGAATTTCTGTTGTCCCATGGGCGCACTTCCTCGATGCCCTGTGGGCCGGTGAGTATCGCTGAGGCCTTCGTCGCGTCGACGAACTGAGAGGAGCCTCTGGTACGATTCTTACTTGTTCGAATGCATCGCCGCGCGGTTGCCTTCAGTGTCGATGAAGAACGCCATGAAGCCGTCCGGGCCGATGCTGGTCTTGGGGCTCACCACCGTACCACCAGCCTTTGCCACTCTGCCAAGAGACGTCTTGAGGTCGGGATTGGCGTTCAAGTAGACCACGCAGCCGCTCTTTGCCGGCTTGTGCATCGCACTCTTCGCCAAACAGCCGTTCACCTTGCCGCTACCAGGTGCCATCGGAAACATCGCGGCGACCATGCCGGGCATTTCCATCATCGTCAGCTTCAGGCCGAACACTTTTTCGTAGAACTTCGTGGCGCGTGCCAGGTCTTTGACGGGAATCTCGAACCAATTCAGGCTGTTGGTGGTTGCGTCCATGGTGAGTTGGGTGGTTGAGGGTTCATGGCCAGTATCGAGGGATCGCGGCCGCCGATGTGTTCAAAATGTCGACCCGGTGACGACTCGGCAATTGCCTGAAGCCCATTCCACGCCGATGGGCGCATCAGCGGATGCCATACTGACTTGATTTGGAATCTAGATTAGGCCATATTGGAAGCATGAAGACTACGGTTGATATTCCCGATGGCGAACTTGAGGATGTCATGCGGTTCACGAAGGCACGGACCAAGCGCGAAGCGATTGTCACCGCCATTACTGAGTTCAATCGACGCCGACGCATGGCCGAGTTGACCAAGCGTGCGGGAACGTGCACCGACCTCATGACCGCCGACGAGCTGCAACGTGCGCGCCGTCGCGAATAGTTCCGGTGAGCGGTGGGTGCTGATCGATACATCGTCCTGGATTCACTTTCTTCGTCCCGACGGAAACAAGCAGACACGAGATCGTGTGTCGGCGAGCCTTGAAGCTGGCACCGCACGTTGGTGTGCGATGGTGCGACTCGAGCTCTGGAATGGCGCGCGCGGCGAGCGAGAGAAGAAAGTGCTGCGTGAGTTTGAACGCCTCGTGCCTGAACTCGCGACCACGGCTGACGTGTGGGACGATGCGTTCGAGTTGGCGCGTCGGTGTCGAGTTGTCGGCGTCACCGTGCCGACGACCGCCCTGCTCATTTACGCGTGCGCCAGTCACTATGGTGCTCACCTCGAACACGCCGACGACGATTTCGTGCACATCGGCGGTGTGACAACCTGAGTGGCACTACTGCCGACGACCGGAAGAACTATGCGACCCGCTTCTACAATCTCGACGGTATCATTGCGGTCGGATACCGGGTGAAGTCGTTGTGGGGCACGCCGCTTCGCATCTCGGGCCACGCAACGGCTCGTCGTGCGGAATTGTCGCGTCACACTACTCTATACGTTACGATCCTCATGCAAGCAAAACTCACGCGTCGACTTGATGCACGCCTCGTTCTTCGTGCCAAACGGTACTCGTCGCCGACTTCGGCATCGCGCTCGCGGTGCAGCAGGCGGGTGGGCAGCGTATAACGCAGACGTTTACGGCAGATTGTGTTTGATCGCTCGCCGCAGAACGCGGTGTCGGGCCGTGTGGTGTGGGCGAGGTGTGAGCGAGCAGGATTCTGTAGTTTGCTTTTTCATTCTGCCACAGAACGGAGCTGGACGATGCGATTCGGATTGACAATATCACTGATCTTTCCTGCCGCGATCGCCGCACAGAGTGCACCTCCGGTTCCGCAAGTCAATCCCAGTGGCCCAGCTCTCGTTTTTGACTTTCCCGGAATGCGTATCGGGGTTGCTGAGTACGATGAAGGGCCCACGGGAACAACGGTGTTTCATTTTCCCGGCAAGGTGGTTGGCGTCGTGGACGTCAGAGGCGGTGCGCCGGGCACGATCTTCACCGACGCGTTGCGACTGGGTAATCGCGAGCGCCGGCTGGACGGCGTGGTTTTCTCGGGCGGGTCCGCCTACGGGCTTGCGGCCGCGACCGGTGCGGCAGCCGCGCTCAAGCCGCAACGGGTGCGCGATGGGCAGTGGGGATCGGCCGCGTGGTTCACCGGCGCAATCATCTACGACATCTCGGGCCGCCGCTTGTCGACCGTGACTCCGGACGAGACCTTGGGGATGGCTGCCCTGAATGCCGCGGTGGAGGGACGTTTCCTGCAGGGACCGCGTGGCGCTGGACGATCGGCAATGCAAGGCTACTTCTTCACTGACGCATTCACTGACTCTACAGTTCGACTGCGAAACTGGCCGCATTCGGGGCAGGGCGGAGCATTTCGGCAAATCGGGCCAACGAAAATCGCCGTGTTCACCGTCGTCAACTCCGTTGGCGCGGTTGTTGATCGGCGCGGGCGCCTGGTACGATGCTCGTACGCCCCGCGCGCGGAGGACTGCGGCACCGTCGAGGAGGCGCTTGCGCGTCGGCTGCCCCAGCTGAATGCGTCCGCGCCGCGCGACGACGCGAGCCGCGGCACCGACGCAGAGCCATCCGGCCTCACCAGCAACACGACGATCACTCTCGTCGTGACAAATCAGAAGCTTGAGGTCCAGGAACTGCAGCGGCTAGCGATCCAGGTACACGGTTCGATGGCGCGCGGCATTCAGCCCTACAGCACGACCGAGGATGGCGATGCGTTGTTCGCCGTGACAACCGCTGAGGTGGACAACCCGTCACTCTCGGCGATGGAGCTGAGCACTATCGCCTCAGAGATAGCGTGGGACGCGATCCTCGCGAGTGTGCCGCCACACGATCCGGTCCGTTCTACCACTCGCATTCGCGTTTCGCCCTCTGACCTCGACGCGGTGGTTGGAACGTACGAATTCCCATCTGGCGCGAGGGTCGACGTAAGCCGCACGGGTGAGCAGCTGCGTACGACGCTGACTGGGAGCGGTGGGATGTTCTTCGCGGTGGCTGGCAACACCCTCGTGCCGGTGGCACCGAGGGAGTTTCTCATCGACGGGCCGCGCAACGATCGTGTGCGGTTTGAAGAACGCCGCGGGCAAGTGGTGACGATGACGCTCAACCCGGGTCAA
>JANLVM010000743.1:0-2439 GCA_031364015.1 Gemmatimonadaceae bacterium | reverse complement strand
AACGCGGGCACCGACTCGTCGCTCGGTCGTCGCGACAACGCATAGATCGCTTGTCGCCGCACCTCCCGATCGCCCGGTTCGTACGCCATCGAGTCGAGCGTAGACGACACGTTGTCACCCACCACCTCGCCCAGCCAGTTGAGTGCGCCGCCGCGCACTTCGCTGGGCCGACTCTCGTTTTTCGCGATGCGCAGCAGTGTCGATGACGCCTCAAGGGAATCGGTGATCGTGGCCGCCGTAATCGCTGAGCGCGCCGGCTTGACCGGCCCCGACTCGGCCAACTGCAACAGCCACGCTCCCGCCTCGGGCGCCGACACGTTGCCGAGATCGGTGATGCCGGTATCGGCCTTCCACCGTCCTCCCACGTACGTGCGCAGCTCGGTCGTTTCGCCGTCGACGCGCACGATCACCAGGTGCACGGGCCCGCGATCGCACGTCGCTTCGACATCACGCGACCCGCTCCAGTTGCCGTTGAACGAACCGGTGTAGCTCCCGTTGCGCGTACGAAACCAACTCATGCCGTTGCCACACACCCCCTCGCGCGCAGCGAACGTCAACCGTACGCGTCCGCTCTTGACCGCCTCGATGCGCGATGCCAACCCTCGTTGGGCGTTCGCCGAGGTGGCGGTGCCGCCGACTGTCAGCAGTACCACCAGCGCGGACACGCACACACGCGGCATTGCGGCGACGCGCGGCCGTGAAGACCCGCGCGTGGTGTTCATCGATTGATTATCTCCTGCAGGAGCGCGAGCGCGCGGGGATCCTTCGTGCGGTAGAGATGCGAGACGGCCTGCTTGCGGAGCTCCGGGTTCTTCTCGTTGCGGGCGATGTCGAGAATTTTGTCGAGGCCCCCGTTCTCCTTGAGGCCTGCCAGCACACCAATCACCTGTTTGCGGATCTCAACATCGGTTCCGCTGTCGTAGACTTGCGCCAGCTGCGCATTGGTCACACCCGATCCCTGCAGGGACGAGATCGCGCGGCGGCGGTTCTCCATCGACTCTTTGTTATTCTGAGCCACGTCCACCAGAAACGTGCGAGCGTCTTCGGAGCGTCGGGACGAGATCGTTTGTAGCACTCGCTGTTTGAAACGATTGTCATCGGCACGACCATACACGTCCTTGAGGAAGGTCATCGCGTCCTCGGCGGTACGCCCGGGGCCAGACATGTACCAGTTCAACGCATCCCCCCGGAGTTCGACCTCGGCTTTGGGATCGAGGGCAATCTCGCGAAGCGTCGTGGCGGCGCGCGGCGACTTCGAGCGCGACAACGCGTACACGGCGCGTTTCTGCAAATCCAGATCGTCGCTTTTCTTCGCCAGATCGATGAGCATGGTCGTCGCTTCGTCGGTTGGCACGTTGGCCATCCAGAAGACTGCTTGTTCGCGCACCTCTTTATCCGGGTCGGTCTTGGCGACGTTCAGCAAGATCGCGGCCGCATCCGGCTGCTTGCGCGACGCCACCAACCACACGGCGGTTCGACGCATTTGTTGGGTGCACGGCTCACGGCGCGCCAGCACCTTCTTGAGAATCGGCTGCGCCTGCTCTGCATCCAACTGCGCGACCGCGTTCAGTGCGTCAATGCGCTCGTCGTCTTGCGGTCGTGGGCACCCATCGCTGGTCGCGTTCCGCGCTCGGTCCGCAAGACTCGTGATCGCCCGCTGGTCGCCCATGCGAGCCAGCTGCCCTTCCACGCGCGTCCTCAGTGTCGCCGCGTCACCGCGCGTCGACGCGCGCGGAAAGCGTTCGAGTTGCATCTCAAGCACTTCCAACGCGGCAGTCAAGTCGGTCCGCGCAGCCAGGCGTTGAAGTGCGAAGGCTTCCCAGTACGGCGCGTCTGGCGTGTACGTCGACCTGGGAAACTGGTCACGGATTCGCTTGAACAACTCAGCGGCACGTCGATGCGAGTCGCTGGAAAGCGCCTTCCGCGCCTCACGATACAGCGAGTCGGCGGGATCGCTCTGCATCCATGGCTCTGGTGCCTGCGTACGCATGGAGCCGCTTGGGCTCCAGACCATCGGCGCTCTGGCACTGACCGCGGCGCTCATCGACTGACCGATGCTGTAGGCGTAGCCAACGGCGTCTGCACTGACCATCGCCGCGCGCGTGGTGAGTTCCGATACCAACGGCGCGAGCTGGGCTCCCATCGTCGCCGCGCGCAGTGCCTGGAGCTCGAAGCCTCTGCCGGTCACCGCCATCGCGGCGCGCTCGGCCTCCATGCGCCAGATCTCACTGTCGAGCAAGCCCCAAAAAATCGGAGGACGTGGCGCAACAGCTGGCGTCGGTGGCGTCGGCTGTGTCCGTGCTGTCGCTGGCGTGACCGGCGTGACCGGTGTGGGTGGTGTAGGTGGTGTGGGTGGTGTTGGAGGTTGCTGCGCCGCGACGTTAACCGTTGACAAGGCGAGAGCAGCACAGAACATCGTAGCGGTTGCGCGAACGCGCG
>JANLVM010000626.1:0-2828 GCA_031364015.1 Gemmatimonadaceae bacterium | reverse complement strand
TGCTGATAAACGAGCCCCTCGCGAGACGCGCCGATGGCGTCGGGCGCGGCCCGCCCGTGCTCGGTTGGCCGAAAGGCCGCCGCAATACCGGTGTCGGCGAAGTAGAGCTTCGGTTGGGCGCGCCAAGGCGCGACGTGATGGCCGCGAGCAAGGGGTATTCGCGAAGGAAGAGCCGGAGGCCGTCGGCGTCATCGTACGTGGGGCGATCACCGCTCTTGCACTCGATAGCGAGCAGTCTGCCGTCAGGTTGTTCCACGACGAAGTCCACTTCGTCCCGTGTGGTCGTGCGCCAGTGCATGATCGCCGGTTTCTGCAATTGCGCGTCGCGCCACACCAGTAGATCCTGCACGACCAGGTTCTCAAAGTGAAAGCCACTGAGCGGCGGCGTGCCGGCGAGATGCCAGGCCATTGCCGTGTCGCTCCAATAGGCTTGGCGGCTCTTGATCAGACGCTTGCCACGATTGACGGCGTACACCTCAAGGCGAATGAGTTGATACGATTGCTCCAATAAATCGAGATAGCGGAAGGCCGTCGTCGGCGCGACGCCAGCCTCGTTGGCCCACGCCGAGCGGTTGATGAGCTGTCCAACGCGATGCGCGGCGATGCGCATCAGGCGACGCATGTCGAGTGCATTGTTCAGTGACGCGAGATCGCGCAAATCACGATCGAGATACGTCTCGATGTACCCCTGAAACCACAAGGCGCGTTCGTCGGCCGTTGACTGTTCAACGGCCGGTGTGGGGTAACCACCGACGCGAGCGAGCTCGCGCCAATCGGCCGCGATGGTCGTCGTCGACTGCACCAGATCCAACCAGTCGGTGGTCGCGGTGGTGAAAAAGTCGGACCACGTACCGGCGACGCCTTGACCGAGCTGTTCTCTCCGAGACATCGGCCAGAGGGTGGTGTACGCGGCCCGACCGGCGAGCGACTCGTTCACGCGCCGCATCTCAAGCAGGTTGGCGGATCCGGTGAGGACGAACTGCCCCACCTTTCGCTGCCCGGTGTAGGCGTTCTCGTCGACAATTTCCTTGATGGCGAGGACGAGGGCTGGGTCTCGCTGGACTTCATCGACGATCAGCTTCGGGGCCGAGCGAAGCAGTGCGTGCGGATCACGTTGCGCCTGCTCGCGAATGTCCGCGCGATCGAGGGTGAGAAAGAGGTAGTCCTTGAGACTCGGCAGGGTTCGCACCAGCGTGCTTTTCCCCGTTTGCCTCGCCCCCATCAGCACGGTGACAGGCAGTGCATTGGTACTGGAGAGCAGATGCTGGGAGGCTAACCGAGGGAGTTTTGTCCGGTTTTCGCTCGCAGAAGTCATCTTAAACTCTTGTAGCGAAACGGGTTAGTTAAATTGTCCATTCGGCGAACGAATGTTATCCGTGCCGTGGATGATATGTATCCTCACGATGGATGTCAATCGACAAACCCTTTGGCCGCCAGCGGGTTGATCTCCGCGGCCCTCGTTCACGGTATTGTTGGCGGCCCAGGCCGGAGGAAACATTCGCACCGTCACTTCTTCCCGGCCAGCGCCTTCCGCAGCACGGGCTCGAAACGGTCGGCTTGCCGCACCATGCCGAGGTCGCTCGGATGCGAGCCATCGGTCGCGGCCTCGGCATCGTCGCCGAGCAGGTCGTCGCCGGCGAGATAGTACAGACCCTTGATGCCATCTTTCGTGAGCGCATCCAGGCACGCGCGCAACGCGGCGTGATTGTCGGTGTGGAATTTGGTGAGCGCCGGGAGAATCCACGAGTTGGTCTGCCGCCGATCCTCCACCAGCACGATCGGTGTTGTGGGTCGCGCCTCGCGAATCTGCTTGACCAACGGCACGCATTTGAGCGTCACGGCGGCGGCGTCCATGTTCGGCAGGCAGTCGATCACGTAGACCGCCGCATCGATCTTGACCAGCAGATCGCCGACTGCGGCGTCCATCCGGCCGTTGCCGGAGAACCCGAGATTCACGACCGGTCGATCGAAGCGACGCCCGAGGATGGCCACGTGCGTCATGCCGGGGCGAGAGGCACTGGCGCCGTGGGTGATGGACGTGCCGTAGAACACGATCGGCTTCTCGGTGCGCGGCGCAAGCCGCTCGAACGACGCCCCGGGTGGGATACCGATGGACAGACTATCGATGCCATTGTACAGCGGCAGATAGACCGCATACTCGCGCGTTCCGGGTGCCAGTCGCGCGATGATGCTCTGGCGCACCACCTTCGCTGCTGGACGGGTCACGCCAACCCAACGCCATTTCCCGGCATCATCACGTGCGTAGAGATCGAGGCCGCTCACCCCGATCGCCGTCATGTTGGGCTGGGAAATACGGTCGCTGAACAACGTGTAGTTCGCCCAGATGGCATCGGCGTTCGTCTTGAAACGGACAAGCATTCCGGCGCTGTGACGACTTAAGCCCCAAACCGCGGGCGTCACCGTGGCTTCAGCTTGGGAAGGGAAGCGATCATACCATCGCTTGCGTTCGAGATCCGGCCACGCGCGCCCCTCCACTCCCCACTGGCTCACGTCATGCCATTGCAGCGGAGGTTCGGTGGGTTGCGTCGGCGCAGGTGCGGCCGCCGGTGGAGTCTGCGCCTGGAGCAATGTCACAGACGCACCGAGCCCCAGCGCACCGAGCCCCAGCGCACCGAGCCCCAGCGAAGCAACGGCGGAGCACCGGGTCCAACGAGATGCGCGAGCGGTCATGGCGGCTCAGTCTGGTGTGGATGCCTGCGGTTCGTATGGGAAGGGGCGCTGACCCCTTGTTCGCGGCGCGCAAGCGGCCGACGAAAGCGATGCGGCTATTTCGCCCGCGGCCGCGTTATCGAAGACTGCCAGTTCGT
>JANLVM010000624.1:0-3041 GCA_031364015.1 Gemmatimonadaceae bacterium | reverse complement strand
GCCAACCCGATCTTGGTTGACGGCACCGGATGTGCGGCGACTGTCGCGTGAAAGTCGGCGTCAGATGGTGCGTGACAACAGAAATGGACTACGCATGGTCATATGTCGGAGGATCGGAAGCCTGTATCGCCGAGATTCTTCATCACCGACGCAACGGTCAGTATGGGGTGCCGTGGCAATAGTTCGAACAGACGAAGCGCAACGACGGACATTCCCTCGTGCGCGAGGACGCGCGCGCGATCCGCTTCAACGAGCGCAAACAGTTCGCGCGCCGAAGCGACGGCCTCGTCAGCGATGGTCGCTACGCCGTCCAGAAAAAAAACGATCCAGCCTTCCCAGTCGCCGTCGACTCGCACAGCGTTGAGCCGACGGTAGTACTCCTCGCGGTGCCGCTTGAAGAAGAGGCTCAAGTACAGCAGCGGCTTCGTCAGCAGCTTCCAATGTTCGAGCAGCAGCGTCACGAGCAATCGCCCGATGCGCCCATTGCCGTCGAGGTACGGGTGGATGGTCTCGAACTGCACGTGCAGAAGCCCCGCGCGTACGAGCGGCGGCAGCGTGTCGGCAGCATGGAGGTACTTCTCGAAGGCGCCAAGCACCTCGCCGAGGGCATGTGGTGGTGGCGGCACGTACGCCGCGTTGCCCGGGCGGCTTCCGCCGATCCAGTTCTGGCTGCGGCGCACTTCGCCGGGAAGCTTCTCGGCGCCGCGGACGCCGCGCCAAGGAAGGGTGGGACGTTTGGAACGTCACTACCATCGTCGTGCTGGGTACGGAAGATCATTCGGCATTCCTGCGCAGCGTGGGAGCGGCCGCCTGATGGCCGCCTGATGGCCGCCTGAATATGGACCCGTCGCCACGCGCGCACTAGTTGCCTGCTGGCGGCCCCATGCGCCGCGCCGTACACTAGGCAGATTCCTTTAATCCCGAGCCGCGCGCTCGTGGCTGACCCGTTTCCAGGTACCCGTGGACGACCTGCTCCCACGATTGCAGCGCGCCTTTAGCGACACGCACGACTTCGTGCGTGAGCTCGGCGGCGGTGGCATGTCCCGCACGTACCTGGCCACCGAGCGCGCGCTGAACAGGCCGGTGGTAATCAAGGTGCTTGCGCCAGAACTGCTAGCCGGCGTGAGTGTCGAGCGGTTCAAGCGCGAAGTGCTGCTGGCGGCGCAGCTGCAGCATCCGCACATCGTACCGGTGCTCGCCTCGGGCGACGCAGAAGGGCTGCCGTGGTTCACGATGCCCTACGTGGATGGTGAGTCGCTTCGCCAGCGACTTGGGGCGGGCCCGGTCGGCATCGGCGAGGCGGTCGGCATCCTGCGTGACGTGTCGCGAGCGTTGGCGTTCGCCCACGGACGCGGTGTGGTGCATCGCGATATCAAGCCGGACAACGTGTTGCTGTCGGAAGGCAGCGCGACGGTTACTGACTTCGGCATCGCCAAAGCCATCAATGCCGCCCGCACGACGGCGCCGAACGCCACGCTCACGCAAGCTGGTATGTCGATCGGGACGCCAACCTACATGGCGCCCGAGCAGGCGGCGGGCGATCCGGCCACCGACCATCGGGCCGATCTGTACAGCTTCGGCGTGATGGCGTTTGAGCTTCTCACTGGACGGCCGCCCTTCACCGGCACGTCGCCGGCTCGTGTGCTGGCAGCGCAGATGAGTGATCCGCCGCCGCTGATTCGTGAACTACGTCCGGACGTGCCGGCGGCGCTGGGTGATCTCGTCATGGCTTGCCTCGCCAAGGAGCCGGCGAGTCGCCCCCAGACCGCCGCTGAGATCTCCAGAGTGCTGGAGTCGGTGCTGACGTCGGGTAGTTCCGCTACTGCACCAGCCATCCTGCTCGGCATACCCGTCTCACTCGGCAAGGCACTTGGGTTGTGGGCTCTCGGTGCGATGACGGTGATGAGCCTGACCTACGCGGCCACCGTCAGCGTGGGCCTGCCAGGCTGGGCGCTCCCTGCGGCGGCGGCGACCATGCTGGCCGGTCTGTTCGTCATCGGCGCCACCGACTATGCGCAGCGCGTGAGTCGGCAGCGATTCACGCAGACTCCGACGCTTACTCCTCGCGGCGGCGCTGCACCCATGGGCACCATGGCCACGATCGCACTCAAGGCGTCGCCGCTCCTGTCGTGGCGTCGCACGTGGCTAGGTGGCGTTGCGGCCGTAGTCGCTTTCGTGCTGCTACTCGGCGGATATATGACGGCCCGCGCCAAGGGAATCGGCTCGATGGGCAGTCTCATCGGGAAAGGCACACTCGCCGCAAACGACCGACTCATACTGGCCGACTTCAAGAGTCCGGCGGGTGACACCACGCTTGGCGTGACGATCACCGAAGCACTGCGTGCCGACCTGTCGCAGTCGAAAACCGTGCGGGTGTTGTCGCGCGCGAACGTGCGCGATGTGCTGCGGCTGATGCGTCGACCGGTCGATGCCGGCGTGGACCTTGGGCTCGCACGAGAGGTCGCAACACGCGAAGGCATCAAGGCCATCGTGGAAGGCGAGGTGGTGTCACTGGGATCGGGGTACGTCGTCGCTGCCCGATTGCTGGCCACGCAGGATGGCGCTGAACTCGGCACGTTTCGCGAAACGGCCGCGAATTCCGACGAACTGCTCGGAGCGGTCGAGCAACTGTCTCGCGCGCTGCGTGAAAAGGTGGGCGAGTCGTTCAAGGATATCCGCGCCGCGGCGCCGCTGGAGCGGGTCACGACCTCCAGCGTCGACGCGCTCAAGCAGTACGTGCAGGGCATGCGCGCTATCGAGGATCGCAACGACCTCATAGAAATGGTAAAGCGATGCAACTTCAAAGTTATGATCCTGAGTTTTCCGGATAAGAAGTCAACTCACTTCAACTCATTTCATTTTCATGATTATGTGCTTCAAGAAGTGATGGATATGTTCCCGGACTATATATTATTTCATTCCTTCAAACTTGTAGATGTGCAATTTGTGTTGTTTGTGAAGAAACCTGCGAATGCACCTTCTCATGTTTTCAGAAACTTACAGGATCAAGGATAGCTACGCAGGCATGGAAGACATGATTC
>JANLVM010000708.1:0-1750 GCA_031364015.1 Gemmatimonadaceae bacterium | reverse complement strand
CGTATTCGTAACGCGACATCGCGAACAACCTCGTTGTCGACGGTGACACGTCCCGCCGCAATCAGTCGCTCGCCTTCCGCGCGTGAACAGATGCCCAACTTGGACAACCCGCGCGCCACGCTCACGGTGCCGACGTCAGCGCGATACATTCTCTCCCTCGGGAACACTGTCCATGATTTTTCCGCGCACTCCCATGTCTACTGCCACGTTTCCGACACCGCTAGTGTCCACCGAATGGCTGGCTGAGCACCTGGACACACCCTGGGTGAAAGTGGTGGACGCGAGCACGTATTTACCCACCTCGGGAAGGGACGCACGCGCTGAATATCTCGGGCGACACATTCCCGGAGCGGTCTTCTGTGACATGGGATGGATCCATGACGAGACGGCGCCGTATCCGCACACGTTACCCAGTGCGAGTGTGTTTGCGACACGGATGGGATCATTGGGGATCGGCAGTGATGACGCCATTGTGGTGTATGACGCCTCGGGGCAGAATTTCAGCGCGCCGCGTTTGTGGTGGATGCTCAGGTCGTTCGGGCACGAGCGCGTGTCGGTGTTGGACGGCGGGCTTGGCAAGTGGCTGGGCGACGGTCGCGCGGTTGACGCCAACGTGCCGACGGTGATGGCCGTCCCATTTCATGCCCGACTCGATATCGCGCGCGTGCGCGGCATCGATGCCATGCGAGACAACGTTGATGTCCAGCGCGAGCAAGTGGTCGATGCCCGTTCTCCCGGACGCTTCGAAGGGACCGAAGCGGAACCGCGCGCCGGTGTACGAGGCGGACACATCCCGCATAGTGTGAACGTGCACTACGCACGACTGGTGCGCGACGATGGCACCTTGCGCTCCAACAACGAACTTCGTGGTCTGTTCGCCGACGCCGGACTTGACGTCACGCGCCCCATCGTCGCGAGTTGCGGGACGGGAGTCACGGCCTGCGCGGTGGTGCTTGCCCTCGACGTTTTGGGCGCTGAAAACACCGCGGTGTACGATGGCAGTTGGACCGAGTGGGGCAGCACTGGCGATACGCCAGTGGCAACCGGGCCGGCACGGTAGGGACCTTTCCACCGCGTGACGCTACGGCCGACGTCGCGCGGCTATCGGGTCGGCAGCGACACCGGTCGTGGTGATGACCACTGGCACAATGAAGCCGCGCTCATCGAAATGCAGTTGGTCGATGCTGACGACGCGATGATTTCGATCTGTTTCGCCGAGCGGTCGTCGATGGTACACCATGTACCAGTTGGCTGACCCAGGTGCGTGCAGCACGGAGTGATGACCGGCGCCGGTGGCGACGGTGGAATCCTGCTGGAGAATCTTGCCGACGCGCTCGAACGGACCAAACGGCGAGGAGCCGACGGCGTATGCCACGGCGTAGTTCGGTCCGGTCCACCCGCCTTCCGACCACATGAAGTAGTACTTGTCGTCTTTGAGCAACATGTACGCGCCCTCGACGTACCCGGGCGGCGTGATCTCCTTGAACGTGCTCCCATCGGCAAACGGCACGAAACCCGTGAAGTCGTCGTTCAAGCGCGCAATGTTGCAGTGACGCCAGCCGCCGTACACGATGTAGTAGGCGCCGTCGCGATCCTGAAACACCATCTGGTCGATCGGCTGCGCCCCATTGTGAAAGCGATCGATGAGCGGTTTGCCCAGATAGTCCTTGAATGGACCTGCCGGGCTACGCGAGCGCGCGACGCCAATGCCACCACTCTCCCGATCGTTCTGGATGTCGTTCGCACCGAA
>JANLVM010000611.1:0-8269 GCA_031364015.1 Gemmatimonadaceae bacterium | reverse complement strand
AACAATCATCAGGATGGAACTCCAATGTCAGTAGCAGTCGCCGCAGAGTGCGTGGACGGCGTCGAGGGCCTCCTTCGCGGTCACGAAACATTCGGTGTTGTAGAGTTCACCGTGGGGTTTGCTCGCGGCTTGCGGCAAGGCGTCGTTCGTGCGCCTCTGCCAGAACACCCAGAGCATGCCCACGTCGTAGGCCACAAGACCGATGGGACCAAGAAGCGCTTCGCGAGGGAGTCGCGAATTGTTCGGTGAGATACGCCACCGGCCAAACGCCATCGGTAAAAAGGGGCCACTTAACTGATAGCCGTAACGCTTTTTCCCTGATGGCGTATTTGCCCGTGCCCCCCCAGCTGCTGGCGAATCACCCGGTGCTCGCCCACCTTTAGCGCCTGATGACTCTCGCTGCGCGTCGTCGACCTGCCGTCCGCGGAGTTTTTCTCGATCGATCGCTCGAGGAACTCCCGCTGTTCCGTCTGAGTGATTCCGCCGACGACACGCCCGTGTCGTACACGGCCGACAACGGCGGACGCTGGCGCGTTATTCCGGCTCCAGGCGATCGGCTCCCCGGCACGTTCGATCAGGACGTGTACGTCGAGATACTGTACCGGTACAACGAAGCCGGGTCGCCGGCTGACGGTTCCGTATCCTTCACGCTGCACTCGTTCTTGCGCTCCATGGGGCGACGCGCTGATGGACGCACCTACGAGCAGCTGCGTGGTGCCCTGGCGCGACTGGAACGGACGACGCTCGAATCGGCAGGCGCGTACTGGTCGGCCACCTCCGGCCACGCCGACATTACCTTTACCGTCCTCAGCTCAGTAGCCGTGCAGCGCCGACGGGTCGTCGATCGCGAGCAACTGCATCTGTTCGGGAACCTGTCGGCCGGTGAACCGGGCGACGCCCGCGTTATCCTGTCGCCCACCGTGCGTGCCAATCTGGCTGGCCGGCATTCCGTATCTCTCTCTTCAGTCCGCTATCACGCCCTCTCGTCCCCGGTAGCACGCCGCCTGTACCGGATCCTTGAGGTCGCACGGGCCGATGGGCGATTATCATGGCGGCTCACGCTGGAACGGCTGGCCGAACAGCTTCCGCTCACGCAGCGTTATCCCTCACACCTGCAACGGGTTTTGCAGCCCGCGCATGAGATGTTGCTGAGTGCCGGATTGGTGCGAGACATAGGCATTCGGCAGTACGATCGGGTATGGCATGTGGACTACGTGTTGGGTACTCGGCCCCGAGATGAAACTTGAGGGGCTACCTAAGTGTCTCTTTAATAGCTTTTCTCGCTCCCCCCTCCTGTGAGCCGTCGCATGACACGAACCCGTAAAGCAGCCGTCGCCAGCCTGTTGCTCCTTCCGCTCCTCGCCGGAGGCTTTGCCCTCCAGGCTCGGGCAACTCGTGGCGGCGCACAGCTGCTCGATCAGGTCCTCACGTTTGTGGCCCTGCGCTACGTCGATACGCTTGACGCGCAGCTGCTGTATGAGAAGGCGGCGCGCGGCCTCGTGAAGGAACTCGGCGATCCGTACACCGAGCTGTTCACGCCGAAGCAAATGGCGGACTTCTCGCGCAACACCAACGGTCGCTACGCCGGCTTGGGTATGCAGATCATCAGCGTGGGCGGGTATGTGACGGTCGACAAGGTGTTTCCCAACACGCCCGCGGAGTCACGCGGCGTCATGGAAGGCGATCGCATCGTCACCATTGACACGTTCCAGGCGCGCGGCTGGAGCACGCAGGATGCGCAGAACAAATTGCTGGGCGAGGTCGGCACGCCGGTTACCGTGACCTTTTCTCGCCCCGGAATGGCGCAGCCGCTCAAACTCGACTTCAAGCGCGCCGAGATTCACGTCCCAGCAGTCGCGTATCGCATGATGCTCGACGATCGCGTGGGTTACATCCCGCTGCAGCGCTTCAGTGAGCAGACCACGCAGGATATCGCCGAGTCTGTGATTGAACTCCGCAAGAAGGGGGCAAAGGGTCTTATCATCGACTTGCGCGGGAATCCCGGTGGAATTCTCGAGGAAGCGTTCGCGATGTCGAATCTCTTCCTTCCGAAAGGCAAGGAACTGCTGAGTGTGCGTGGCCGCGGTGAATTTCAGAAGTTCGTAGCTGAGCGAGACCCGCTGGCGGCGGACATTCCGCTGGTGGTGTTGGTTGACGGCGGTTCCGCGTCCGCGTCTGAAATCGTCGCCGGTGCACTGCAGGACTACGATCGCGCACTGGTGCTCGGCACGACGTCATATGGCAAAGGCCTCGTGCAAAGCGTATACAATCTCGACGGCGGGTATGCACTCAAAATCACCACCGGCAAGTGGTACACGCCGTCGGGTCGCTCTATCCAGAAAGATCGAAAGTTCAACGCCGACGGGCAGTTCGTCGAAGTCGCATCAGATTCAATTGAAAGCGACTCGGCACGTCGGGCACGTCCAGTGTTCAAGTCGGCGTCGGGGCGCACGGTCTACGGCGGTGGCGCCATCACACCTGACCTCTTGGTGTCAGCCGACACGATCTCCAGCAAAGAGCAAGCACTGGCCCGCGTGATCGCGCCGCATTTCACCAGGTTCTTTAGCGAGGTTGGAGTGTTGGCTCAGGAACAGAAGGGGAAGGTCAAGCAAGACTTCACGGTCAATGCGGCGTGGCGCGAAGACTTGTATCGCCGCCTTACTGCCGACTCGGTGAAGATCGACAAGGCCGTGTTTGATGCCGGTGGTTCGTGGGTGGATCGCTACATCGAGAGCCGCGTGGCCCGTGTCGCCTTTGGCGACTCAACGGCCAAACGGCACGAACTGCGGGATGACAACCAGTTGCGTCGCGCGATGGAACTGTTACGCAAGAGCACGACCCAAAAGGAAGTCTTTGCAGCGGCCGCTGCCGATGCCTCCAGCCGTCCAGCCTTGGCCAAGAGCTCGCGCGGTCGATAGGGTCACACCCGGGGCCTGACGAGGTGCGTAGTCATCCGGATTGCCGCGCTCGGAGAGTCCGCCTAGCATAAGCGGATGCGCACTCCATCTCCAAATGCGTCACAACGCCGCGCCCTCGCGGCGTTTGTGGTGTCCGGTATTCTCGTCACCTTGGCCGCTTGCAGCCGAGCGCAGTCCGCGACTCAATCGGTCACGGCCGCCGCGCCCGAGAGTCGTCTCGCCGTCCCGGCCGACAGCGGAGAGGGCCACCTGACCAATATCCGTCGGGTCACGAATGGCGGGGAGAACGCCGAGGCGTATTGGAGCGCCGACGGCAAGTGGATCACGTTCCAGTCAACGCGTGACGGTCGAACCTGCGATCAGCAGTACACCATGCGCACCGACGGCTCCCAACTCACCAAGGTCTCGGTCGGTGGCAAGACCACCTGCGGTTGGTTTCTTCCCGGCGCCACCCGCCTGTTCTTTGGCAGCACGCACGCAGCCGACTCCACGTGCCCGGTCAAGCCCGATCCGTCGAAGGGCTACGTGTGGGGCATCGACCCCTTCGACATTTACACCGTAGGGCGTGACGGCAAAGACCTCAAACGTCTGACCAATTTCGGCGTGTATACTGCCGAGGGCGTCCTTTCGCCTGATGGCAAGCGCATCGTGTTCACCTCGCTCAAAGACGGCGATCTGGACATTTACACGATGAACGTCGATGGCACCGATATGAGAAAGTTGACCAATACGCCCGGCTACGATGGCGGACCGTGGTGGTCACCCGATGGCACAAAAATCGTGTATCGCGCGTGGCATCCAACGCATGTCGATTCGCTCAAGGTGTATCGCGATTTGCTGAAGCAGCGGATGATCCGGCCGAATCGTATGGAGCTGTTTGTCATGAATGCCGACGGGTCAGATCAGAAGCAGATCACCAACCTCGGCGGTGCGAACTTCGGGCCCTCGTGGACGCCCGATGGAAGGCGGATCATCTTCTCGTCGAATCACAGAAATCCGAGAAGTCGTAATTTCGATCTGTTCATTGTCGGACTCGATGGCACGGGATTGGAACGCATCACCACGCATGCGGACTTTGACGGATTCCCGATGTTCAGTCCTGATGGCAAGAAACTGATCTGGGCGTCGAATCGGTTTGATACGAAGCCAGGGGAGACGAATCTGTTCATCGCGGACTGGAATCCCTGACTTCGCACCGCGCGCCGACTTACGCAGCCCCTGGCACGGCCACTGCTACCGGCGCTGCCTGCACTTCGATCGACAACTTCACCTCATCTCCAACCAGCACCCCCCCCGCTTCCAGCGCGACGTTCCACACCAGACCCCATTCTTTTCGCGAGATCTTGCCGTTCAGCGACGCCGAAACCTTTTTGTTTCCCCACGGATCTGTCGCCGGGCCGCCGATTTCGCCGCGCAGCGTGATGGGGCGCGTGTTGCCGCGAATCGTCAATTCGCCTTCGGCAGTGACATCCTCGCCGGAACGTGTGAAGCGATTCAGAGTGAACGTCGCCTTCGGATTCGCACCGATGTCGAAGAAATCGGCGCCTTTCAGGTGGTCGTCGCGCTGCGTATTTCCGGAGTTCAACGAGCCAAGATCGATCTCGACGTTCGCACCTTCAACGTCGCCGTTCCGCTCGTCGATAGTGCCCCCGAACTGCTCGAACGTGCCGCGCACGGTGGAAATGCCCAGATGCTTCACCGAGAACTGGATCTGGCTATGCGCCGAGTCGATCGCCCACTGTTGCATTTGAAACTCCTGCCCCGCAGGGCGAATGTGATCGATGGTTACATGCGCAGGCATTAGCTCGCCTGCATATATCTCATAACTGAGAAATATAGCAGTGCGGTAACCGTTGTCAACCTCGCCTTTTAGTGCCTAGGCCCCAGCCTGGGTCGACGGTGCGTATAGTTCGATCGCTTCGCTCTTTGTCGGCAGTTCGACCGCGTTAAGCCCAAGTGTGCGCATGAGTTGCGTAGCTTCTGCCTGTTCCCCTGTCGTCAAACCGGCCATGGCGTGGGTAAGGGCGGCCGCGTGCTCTGGGAACATCTCGGTCATTCGCGCCGCACCCTCGGGAGTCAGCGCCGCATAGCGCGCGCGCCGGTCGGCTGGACAATTTCGTCGTTCCACTAAGCCTTTGGCCGTCAGCCGGTCGACCAAAAACGTGATCCCGCCGCTGGAGACCAGAATTTTCCGCTGCACTTCGCCCAGCAGCATGGGACCTTTGTGGTACAGAGCTTCCATGATCCCGAACTCCGCCACGGTGAGGCCATGACGTGCGATGTCGGCGGAGACGTGCTCGGTGATCGCCGAGTAAGCACGTACCATGATCACCCACAACCGAAGCGCTGTAGTCTCGTCCGGGGTGACGTTGAGTGGATGCGCGCCAATGGGCGCATCGTCTGGTTGAGCCTTTTTCGGAGCGGGTTTGATAAGCGCGCGGGGGATCTTCATAAAATGAAGCATCTCAGAACTGTGACAACGGCGCAAGGGATTGAATGGTCGAAGTGAGTCGCCGACCTTTCAGAATGTCTTTATTCGATCTTCGTAAGGCCTCGGTGGGCGACCGAGTCGAGCACGAGTTCCTGGTCCGCGATCGCGCCGAGAAGACCACGCGCGCGGGACTTCCGTTCATCGTCCTGACCCTCGCCAACAGCAGCGGAACCATCGACACCGCTCCCATCTGGTCCGAGAAAATCGACTGGGCTGCGGGTGCTGAGAAGGGAAAGGTGGTGCAAGTGGTCGGTGATATCGGGGCGTTCGGCGACGATGGATCGCGTCGGCGTCAGCTTCAGGTGAGCGCACCGCTTCGGGTACTCCCGAGCGATCAGTTCGACCGGTCGGACTTCCTCCCCCGAGTCGACATGGATTTCGAACGACTCTGGGATGGCATCGACAAACTGCGCGCGGGTATCGTCGCTCCATCGATTCGCCGCGCGGTCGATTTGTTTTTCGCCGATGACGCATTCCGTGTGACGTTCGAGCGTTCGCCGGGTTCGGTGAAAGGGCACCACGCTCAGATGGGCGGGCTGCTGCTGCACGTGCTGGAGGTCACGTCCATCGCTCGGCATATCGCACGAACAGTGCGTCAGGCCAACGCCGATCTCGTAGTGGCCGGCGCCTTGCTGCACGATATAGGAAAGGTGGAGGCGTACGCCGTCGGCCCAGAGGGTTTTTCACACACGTCCACCGGCATGCTGCTCGGTCACGTCACACTCGGCGCGCTGATGTTTGACCGACGCGCGCGCGCGTCTGGGGTGGAACTGACGGCAGCGCAGCGCGACGAATTGCTGCACCTGATTCTTTCGCACCACGGCGCGCTGGAATTTGGCAGTCCGGTGCAGCCCATGACGCCGGAAGCTGAAATCGTGCATTGGGCTGACGAGGCGTCCGCCAAGACCACCGACATGCTGGAAGAGTTCGCAGATCCCGAGCTCTTTCCTGAAGGGAGCACCCGGGAGCTCTCAGCAAAACGCTCTTGGCGAATGGGTCGACGACTCTGGCGACGTCCGGCCGCTTGGGACTAAGCCGTCAATCATCTGTCAGAAATCGACTGCACCTCACGTCCGATCTGCATGAACGCGTTGTTAAACTAGGTAAATCCACTTAGACGGTTACTTTGAGCGTGCCAATCTTTGCCTGAGCGCTGCACATCCTATCTTGGCCAGTTTATTTTTCGCGAGCCGACCATCAGGTTCATAGGTCGGCGCACTTTACGCGAGGAGTCCGTCGTATGCGTAAGCCACGCCCCAACACGTACAACCCTGCCCAGGCGCTTCACCTCATCGCTGCCGACCGCACGGGTCTTCCTCTGAGCTGCCCGTCGTGTTCCGGACAAATTGATCGTGATCCGGTCTCGAGCCCGCCACCACCGCATTCGCACGTAACGTTGAAGTGCATCGGCTGTGGTCGATTGGCGCGGTACATCGCCGGCGTGAACTGAGGGGTCTGACGGCACTTCGCCGACCGATCCGTACACGCACCATGCTGTACAAAAGACGCCCTGATCGCATTGCGATGAGGGCGTTTTTCGTGCGAGGTGACGTCGGCGTTTCGACTCCTACCAGTTGATCGAACCCTGCTTGGTGGTGTCGACATCTTCGGCCTGGCCGACCTTGAACAGGAACGCGTCCATGTTGCGCGTCAAAAAAGTGCGCGCCTGCGGATCCATCACGTTCAGGCCATGGTGGTTGATCAGCATGGTCTGCTGCTTGAGCCACAGACCCCAGCAGTCCTTGCAGATCTCGGTGACAATGCGCGCTCCGATTGCCCCGGGGAACGGTGGGCGCTCGAACCCTTCACGCGTCTGTGCGCAGCGAGTGCATGCGACGTCGGCCATGGCGCTACTCCGCGACGCGCACGTGCGCGCCAACACGGGCATACTTCACTTCCGCGAGCCCAACCAGCGATAACAGTTTGATGTAGAGCCAGCCGATGTCGAACTCAAACCAGCGATGGGCGAATTTCGCGGAGTGCGGATCGGCGTGGTGGTTGTTGTGCAGTTCTTCGCCGCCCAGCCAGATGGCAATGGGCGTCATGTTGCGGCTGGCGTCTTTGACGTCATGATTGCGATAGCCAAGTGCATGGCCAAGTCCGTTAATGACACCAGCCGCCCACAGTGGAATCCAAATCATCTGGACACCCCAGACGACGGGCCCCACGAAGAATCCGAATAGCCAGATATCGATGGCGAGCATAAGCACGATGCCGACTTCACTCCGCTTGTCGAGTACGTGCCGTTCGAGCCAATCATTGGGGGTGCCCTTTCCGTACTTCTCGAGCACGCCAGGCTGCCGCACCGTATTGCGGTAGTAGAACGCCCCTTTCAGGAGAATATTGCGCAACCCTTCGACGATGGGGCTATGCGGATCACCGTCGCGGTCGGCAAACGCATGATGCTTGCGGTGGCAGGCGACCCACTCCTTCGTCCGCGTCGCGGTCGTCAGCCACAACCACACGCGCATGGGCAACTCGGCGATCCAATGAAACTGCACGCCGCGATGCGTCTGCGCGCGATGCAGGAACAGTGTCACGCACACATTGGTGATGTGGCCAGCGATCACGATAAAGAGCACTGGCTTCCACCAGTCAGTTCCCCAGCTTCCGAACTCGGGCATGAAATGCACTCCAAACGGTTACGTACGATCGGCCACTGCCGCCGAGCCGCGAGGAGCGAAAGCTAGTCCGTCGCAGAGGCCGCGCCAACGGGAACTGGGTTCGCACGCGGCGGTACGCGGAGGAAGCGTCACAACGCATGGACACGCCGCCACGTCGCCGCTTCGGCTGTCCACGGAAAAGGCTCTCCACGGAAACGCGCTGAAACAGGGGAAACGACAAGGAAACCACAACAATG
>JANLVM010000622.1:0-2071 GCA_031364015.1 Gemmatimonadaceae bacterium | reverse complement strand
CGCTTGGACGGTAACGTTGGTGGCGATCACTTTCCCCCAGTCCTCGGCCTCGCCCTTGAAGTACTCCTGCCGGTAACTCTCACCCACGTGCGCGGCCGGATCGGCCCACATGATGATGCCGGGCAACGCCCCATTCACCCCCCATAACCACGAACCCCGTGAGCTCACCAACCGGCCGTTCTCGAAGTCCTTCGCATCCTCGCCCAGGTACCAGACGTTGCCGGCCGCGTCTTGCGCGTACCAGTCGAACGTGTCTTCGATAAGGCGTCCATTGAGCGAGACGCGATCTCGCACGACCACGGCCGTCACACCTTGGATGACCTTGGCCTGCGGGAGGACCTCGACAACCGTCTGCTCCTCCCCGCCAGCTACCGTACCGGCGAAGGTGAAGGACGTGCCCGGAACGAGCGGGAAGAACCGGTTGTTGACCGCCGGGGCCCAAACGGTTGGGAGCGCCGGCGTATACGGCTCGTCGGCCGCTGAACCACCGCCACACGCGATGACAACCGTTAGGCACGATATGGCGAACGCTACGCGCAGCTGTGTCATGGTCTCTGGAGTTGATTGGACTCGCTCACCCGCCTTCAGGCTCAAGGAGCAGACCACGCGCGGAATTGTGACAAGTCATGTGGGGCGCGCTGAGGGCGGGCGGTTCAGTGCAGGAACAGCCGCTCGGAGCGCGGTCCGTGTCCGCCAGAAGTGAGGTGTTGGCGCGCGTGGCATGGTTCCCGACGCGGCGCTTTGTTTTGGACCCCGCCGACGAGCACGCGAACTTCGATCGGAGTCAGCTCTGCCACATGCCCACCCTACCCTCCATGCACCCATGGCTCCGCATTCGCGCAGCAGAGTTCGGCACCGCGCTGCGCATCGGTGGCGCCAAGCAGCAGTTCCTGCAGGGCGACCGCGTGACACCGCGTGACACCGCGTGAACGAGACAAACGCGGAGTAGAGGGCGGTCAATATCTTATCGGCGTAATGTGAGCATGCGATCCCACAGGGAAGAGAGTGAGGTCCTCTATGAGACCCAGGAACAGATTGACAGTCGTTGCAGCGCGTCTCCTACTGCTGGCGGGAGTGATCGGCGCATGCCGCAGCGAGCCGCCGCCGCGAGAGCCCACAGAGGCTGCGTCGACCGAGACTGCGCTCGAGTACACCCAACTCCCGCTGGACTCGGCGAAACTGTTACTCGTGACGCATGTTCGCACGATCGCGCTCGGAACGGCCAATTCCACGCCCAAAGGCATTTCCTCCCTTCGGGCGGCGCCAGCAGGCGGGTTCGTGCTGCTAGATGGCATAAGTCGTAGTGTGCGCTGGTACAAGCGGTCGGGTCGGGAGCGACGCGAAGTGTCGTGGCAGGACATTCCGGAGATCTCAAGACCGATCGCTCTCACTGTGCACGGTGACAAGGTCTTCGTTGTAGACGTGGACCCACGGCGAGGCGCCGCCCGTCTCGATTCCCTTGGGAAGACCGACCTTCGTGTTGCTCCACGGCTGGCAACGTCGATTTCCGATGTGGTCCCTCGTGACAGCGAGTTCGTTTTCGCAGCGATCCTCGAGAAGACCTCCGTCGCCGCTGGGCGTGCGCATGTGCTGGCGTGGACTCGCGCGAATGGCGATACGATTCGTACCGCGTGCGCTCCCGAAGCCGTCTACAGGAATAGCGCGAAGCGAGACGGTATGTATGCGCTCTTCGTGGCTGCGGGAGTTCGAGCGTTCAAAGGATTGGTCTTCTGTCGCCAGCCCGCTTCTCCCGCGGTACAGGTATACGACACGCTGGGAGCCCTTCGGACGGTACTGCGTGTCGCTCCTCCTTTTTACCGACGTCCCGCCGACGTACACGCGAGCATGAATCCGCAACGTGTCGATCAGTTCCGGTCAACCTTTACCGAACATCTAGGGTTCTGGCCGCACGCCAAAGGGTTCATAAGCGTCTATTCTCAGTTTGACCTGACGCGCGGCACCACTGTCTATCGACTGTTTTCCTGCGACTCGTATGAGTCACCCACGGTGTGCGGCGCGGCCGAGACGGATTACCAACCGGTGGACTTCATCGCACCCGATACCTTGGTGG
>JANLVM010000621.1:0-2907 GCA_031364015.1 Gemmatimonadaceae bacterium | reverse complement strand
TCTGGTCTCCACGGGCGTCGAATCACTACGACTCCATCCCGCGCATTCTTCCCGCTGTAGAGCACGTACTCGCTAGAGAAGCCAAACACCAAGCTGCCAAATCGTGTAACCAAATAGTATGCAGCCGGAGTGAACGGACCTGGTACGGAGATCGCCAATTCACTGTTCGTACGAGTCCACTCCATCGCGCCGCCCGGAGCGGCGTTAGGCACCATCACGCTGTCGACGTACGCTCCCAACGAGTCGTATACGTAAACGGCCGCTACCGGTAGCGGTATGCCGAGCGCCAAGGGACGACTCAAGACGTAGGTGCGTCCTCGAGCGTCGAGGCCAACCTTGTGAAGGCCACAGCATGAGCCTTGTCGGGTCCACCGTATTGTGCCGTCGAGCGAGAACGCCGAATACCGCCGAAGCTGCTCGTCGTGCACGAACAGACCGTGTGCATTCGCTCCAAGGCTAGGCGCGCGGTACTCTCCTGGACCGCTTCCTTCACGACCAATTCGTCTGAGGAGCTGACCGTCGATTCCGAGCATAAGTAACCGCGCCGGACCCTGGTCACTGACGAAGAACCGGTCGGTCGGATCAGCCACGATCATGGTGGGATTCGAAACCATTTCGTCGGAGAAACGCACCTCCTTCGTTCCCTGCGGGCACAAGGACGATGTGTGGGCGCTCCCCACCGGTCGGTCGGGTCGCCACGGCGGGTGTGCGGAGACACTAAACGTTGCCGCTGCGAGGACCAGCAGCGCGCGAACCAAGTGAGTGAGCCTTGTTCGAATCCTCGTCCGCAAGTTCACCCCCCAGTGAGTCCAGTGCCCAGCGAGCAAACTCGACGCCGCATGCTGTCGGTAGGTAGGCTAGGTGTCAAGAGACACCGATGCGCTGGTGGCCAAGCACCCGATTATCGATCTCGCAGTCAGGGCACTTGTCATGCAGGACCAATTCCCCGCACAACTACTTCAGTCGGCGTGCGGCCCTGATTGCGATGAGCGCGAAAAGATCCGTCCTTTTGGCCCGCTTCCAGCACGATTACATCTCCGGCCATCGCAGAGTGATTCGCCCTGGTGGGAAGGAGAAGCGTCGAGAGGTACGCTCCAGTCCGAAAATCATACGCATCTAGCAGGCGCTCTTGCGACTCGGTATTGCCTTGAAAGAGTACCCAAAGTGTGTCGTTGCGGAGAACCGCATGAAGCGCCGCCAGCCGCTCCGACGACACGCTGTGCTGGCCAGCCGTCGAGCGCACCCATCGCGGTAGCTCCACGGGCTCGACGAATGGAAAAGCGCGCGAAGAGTCATCAAGCGACACCCTGCCGAATCCGACACCCAAATAGAGGACTGCAGCACATACTTCCGCCGTTGCATCGCCAGCGAGCGCGACCTGGACTAGCAGACCCTTGGGGTCACGAACCGGAGACGGTGTGAGGACGGACCTACCTCGCTCACCGGTGGGTAGCAGTTCGACCAAGGAGTCGCTGGCGAACAGAGCGCACAGGAATCGGCCGTCTGGTCGTGCACAGAACGACTCTGGGGCGGCTCCGAGCGGCGACAGGGACAGGTCGCCCTTTTTCGACCCGTCGGTAGGGTAGCGGGTGAGGTGTCGAGTAGCCTGATCAACAACCGCGACGTCACAGGGTGTCCCAAACTGTGGTAAGGATATTGCGCGTGATCGCGCCACCGGTCTCTGTACCGGCCGTGCATGCGCCGAGAGCGCCGCTGGTGACGAGCACGCCAATTAGTCGAGCTGTGAGATGCAGCCGGTCGACGCGGGACATGCGGTGTCGCAATGCATTATGAGTTGGTGCCGCCATGATACGCCCCGATGCGCCTGTCGTACCTGTCGAAGAGTCGCCGCTGCAGGCCGGTAGTCTCGGCGAACAACCCCCACAGCGTGTCGCGTCGCACATCGGAATGATGCACCGCCACCTGCTCCGACGAAAGGCTGTCGTCACGCAGGCCATTGATCGCTTCGAAGCAATTGCTCCCTGGTGAACGCCCTCGGCGCCGTCAGGCGGCTGCCGATTCGACCTTCTGTGCGTGAACATGATGACGCAGCGTTCCTAACCACGCCACGCGAGCCAACACCTCACCACTGGCGGTCACGGACCACGGTGCAAGCGGCAGTTCCTGCACCGGACCGCCCGCCCTCAGCGCCCGCCGCGCGAGTTGTCACAATTCCGCGCGTGGTCTGCTCCTTGGGCGTGAGGGCGGGTGAGCGAGTCCAATCAACTCCAGAGACCATGACACAGCTTCGCGTAGCGTTCGCCACATCGTGCCTAACGCTGGGCAGCGCGTGCGGCGGTGGCTCGGCGGCGGAACAGCCGTACACGCCGACGCTCCCAACCGTTTGGGCCCCGGCCGTGAACAACCGCTTCTTCCCGCTCGTCCCGGGGACGTCATTCACCTTCGTCGGTGTGGTAGCAGGCGGGGAGGAGCAGACGGTCGTCGAGGTCCTCCCGGAGACCAAGGTCATCGAGGGGGTGACAGCGGTCGTCGTCCGAGATCGCGTCTCGCTCAATGGCCGCCTCATCGAAGACACGTTCGACTGGTACGCGCAGGACGCGGCCGGCAACGTCTGGTATCTGGGCGAGGACGCGAACGACTTCGAGAACGGCCGGTTGGTGAGCTCACGGGGTTCGTGGCAATGGGGGGTGAAGGGCGCCTTGCCCGGCATCATCATGTGGGCCGATCCGGCCGCGCACGTGGGTGAGAGTTACCGGCAGGAGTACTTCAAGGGCGAGGCCGAGGACTGGGGGAAAGTGATCGCCAGCAACGTTACCGTCCAAGCGGGCGTCGGTCCGCTCGCCGGTTGTGTCCAGACCGAGGACTGGAGCGGGATCGAGGTCAACGCCAACGAATACAAGTACTACTGCCCGATGGTTGGGCAGGCCGCTTCTTCGAAAAAGAACG
>JANLVM010000545.1:0-20358 GCA_031364015.1 Gemmatimonadaceae bacterium | reverse complement strand
CCATCGCCCTGTGCTTGTTCCTGGGATGCATTGGCAAAAGCGCCCAGCTGCCACTCTATGTGTGGCTCCCCGATGCCATGGCGGGACCGACACCAGTGTCCGCGCTCATTCACGCCGCCACGATGGTCACGGCCGGCGTGTATCTGGTGGCGCGCGCGGCGCCGATTTTTGCTGGAGCGCCGTCGGTGTCGCTGCTGGTCACGGTCATCGGTGGATTGACGGCGCTCTTCGCGGCGACGATCGCGCTGCGGCAGTGGGATATCAAAAAAGTGCTGGCGTATTCCACGGTTTCGCAGCTGGGCTACATGTTCATCGCGGTCGGCAGCGGAGCATATACGGCCGGTGTGTTTCATCTGGTCACGCACGCCTTCTTTAAAGCGCTGCTCTTCCTTGGTGCCGGTTCCGTCATTCACGTCATGCATGCGGCCTACCATCACACGCACCGGCACGACGACGCACAGGACCTTCGTAACATGGGTGGACTCGCGCGCATCATGCCAGCGACGGCGGTGGCGATGGGCATCGCGGCCCTGGCGATCGCGGGCATCCCTCCGCTCGCCGGATTTTTTTCCAAGGACGAGATCCTGTCTTCAGTCTTTTCCCGAGCGCTTGGTTCACCGCTGGCCCGTGCCACATTGCTCGGCGTTCCCGGCGACACGGTGCTGTTTGCGGTGTACGGTCTGGGCGTGCTCACCGCACTGCTGACGGCGATGTACATGACCCGCCTGATGCTGCTCGCATTTGCCGGGGCCAATCGGACGGGTGACGCGGAGCGAGTGGCGATGCAGGAGGCGCCCGCTCTCATGACCGGGCCGGTGCTCGTGCTCGCGTTACTCACGCTCACCGGCGGGTGGCTGAATTTGCCTGGGTTCCTCCCGCTGGGACCCACAGGCTTGTTAGAGCGATGGCTCTCCCCGGTGACGGGCGCGAGCGCGAGCCGACTCTCAGGAACCTTGCACCTCACGCACAACGCGGAGCAAACGCTGGTGTTGGTCGCCATCGCGATCGCGAGTGTTGGCGTCGTGTTTGCGATCATCCGCTATCGCGGCGCCAGTAGCGACAAGGCCCATGCTCCCGCCGAAACGGGCATCGCCCGCGTGCTGGCGAACGCGTACGGAGTCAATGCGGCCATTGAGTCCGTTCTCGTGCGCCCACTGAATGCGTTCGCGGACGTCGTGCTCACCCGAGGCGTCGATCGCGGCGTTGACAGGTCGATAAGCGCAGGTGGCTCGCTGCTCACCCGCACGGCCGCACTCTTTGGTGCGCAGCTGCAAGACGGCGACGTGGGCAAGTATGCCTGGATGATCGTGGCGGGCGCTCTCGCCGTGCTTGCCGCCCTCGTGCTGCGGTAAATGATGCGTCAAATCCTGCTATCGATGCGCGCTGAGAGTTGGGTGCTCCCGGCGCTCGTACTGTGGCCACTGCTTGCGGCGCTGCTGGTGCGTCTGGCGGGTCGCGATGCGTCGCGCGAAGAGGTCGGCGACGTCCCCTCCGATGGACTCGACGCGCGCGTCCTGACGCTGGGCGCACTGGTTGTCGAAGCGGGGCTCGGCCTGGCGCTGTGGGGCGTGTACGATCCGGCCGCGTCCGGTTGGCAGGGTCGCGTCGAGTGGCCGTGGCTCACCGATATCGGCGCGATGTTCAGTCTGGGCGTCGATGGCCTCTCGCTCCCGATGGTCGTGGCGATCGCCCTGCTGTTGCCGCTCGCACTCCTTGGGTCGTGGGACAACGTGCGGGTCCGCACGCCCGCGTTTGGTGTGCTGGTGCTGCTGCTGACGTCAGGACTGATCGGCGTGCTCGTCTCCCTCGATCTGTTGCTGTTTTACCTGGCGTGGGAACTCATGCTCATCCCGACCTACGTCCTCATCGGCATTTGGGGAACCGGCCGTGCGGCGCGCGCCAGCCTGCGCTACGTGCTGTTTACGTTGGTGGGTTCTCTGTTGATGCTTATCGCCATTGTGGCGCTCTGGAACACGGGCGGTGGTACGTCCTTCCATTTCGATCACCTCCGCGCGGTGCGTCTCGACGAGCGCACTCAGCTGCTCATGTTTGGGGCCTTTCTTCTGGCGTTCGCCGTCAAATCGGCGCTCGTTCCGTTCCACACCTGGCTGCCCGATGCACAGCGCAGTGCGCCCACATTGGCTGCGGTGACGCTTGGTCTCAAGGTCGGCGTGTACGCGATCCTGCGGTTTGCTATCCCGCTCTTTCCGGCGGCGGCATTCCATCCGACGATACGCGGCACGATTCTCGTGCTCTCGGTCATCGCCATCGTGTACGGCGCGCTCGTCGCCATGTCGCAACGCGACCTGAAACGGTTGATCAGCTATAGCTCCATCAGCCACGTGGGCTTCATCATGCTCGGGGTGTTTTCGTTTACGCACCAGGGCGTGCAGGGTGCCATCATGATCATGCTGAACAGCGTCATCACGACCAGCGCACTCTTCCTGTTGATGGGCATGTTGCAGGATCGGCGCGGCACGTCGGACATGGGTGACTTCGGAGGCCTCGCGCGGGTCGTGCCGCTGTTTAGCGTGATGTTCACGCTCGCCATACTGTCCACCATCGCGCTCCCCGGAACCAACGGATTCGTCGGTGAGTTTCTGGTCTTGCTCGGCAGTTACGAGCAGGCGCCGGTGCTGACGGCACTCGCGGCAACCGGTGTGGTGTTCGCCGCCGTCTACGGCCTGCGCGCGCTGCAGGGGCTGCTCTTCGATCGGCTGGATGCGCCGACCAATCAATCGCTGCGAGATTTGACACCGCGGGAGCTGACGGTGATGGGCGTGTTTGCCGTGGGCATTGTCTGGATGGGCGTGGCACCTGGGCCGGTGCTGTACCGCATCGAGAGCGCCTCACGGGGTGTCGTCGAAGCGGCGCGTTTCGGCCTCAACGCGCCCGCCGCTCGTTCGCCGATCTCGACGAACCCCTCAGGAACCGCTACGCGATGAGCGCCCTCGTCTCGCCCGTCTCCATGCTTCGTGCGCTCGCGCCCGAGCTTGTGCTCATGGCCGGCGCCATGCTCCTGTTGCTCGCCACGGTCTGGCAGCCGCAGGGCAATACCCGTGGCAGTGCGGAAGGCGCGGAACGCACCGGGAACATCGCGCGATTCGCGATCCTGCTCTGTGTCATCGTCAGCGTCGTCGTCATCATCGAGTGGGGCGACGCCACCGCCGGAACGCCCGACCAACGCATCGCCGGCGACGGGTTCCGCTGGGCGATCGACCTCATTCTGCTCGCGGGGACCGGTCTTTCGCTGGTACTGCTCCAGGCGGATCACGAGCGCAGCGGAGCATACAGTCCCGAAACACCGGTGTTGATGCTGTTCGCCACCTCGGGCATGATGGTCCTGGCCGCCGCGCGCGACCTCATGTTCATCTTCCTGGGGATCGAGCTCATGTCGTTGGCGGTCTATGTGTTGGCCGGTGCGCATCGACGAAGCCCGCGCAGCGCTGAAGCGGCACTGAAGTACTTTCTGCTCGGTGCGTTCTCCACGGCCTTCCTGTTGTATGGGATGGCGCTGCTGTTCGGCGCAACCGGTGGCACGCGTCTGATCGATATTGCGACATGGATTGCCGCGAACTCCGCGCTCTCGCCGATGTTCCTCATCGGCCTGGGGTTGCTACTCGTGGGCTTTTCCTTCAAGGTCGCGCTGGCGCCGTTTCATCTGTGGACACCCGACGTGTACGACGGGGCGCCGCTTCCGGTGACCGCCTTTATGTCGGCAGTGGTAAAGATCGCGGCGTTCGCGGCGTTCGCGCGGGTGATGACCGAGGCATTGGCCGGCGCCGTGAGCCAGTGGCATCCCGTACTCTGGTGGCTGGCTGCGGGGACCATGGTGGTCGGCAACGTGTTGGCCTTGTCGCAACGCAATCTCGTGCGCCTGTTCGCGTATTCGAGCATCGCACACGCGGGATACTTGCTCGTCGCCATTGTCGTAAATTCCGGCGCCGGTACGTCGGCGCTCATCTTTTATGGCGTCTCGTATACGCTCGCCACGATGGGCGCGTTCGGAGTGTTGATCACCGTCAATGGGGGCCGCGATCGTTCGCCGACTATAGACGACCTCGCTGGACTCTGGCTCGTGCGACCCGGTCTCGCTGTCGCACTCGCCGTATTCCTCCTGGCATTTCTCGGCCTGCCGTTAGCAGGCGGTATGGGATTCTTCGCCAAATGGTATCTCCTGCAGGCCGCGCTGCAAGCGGCGATGCCGCAAACCGTTCTGGCGGTGATCCTGGTGCTCAGCAGTGCCGTCTCGGCCGCGTACTACCTCGCGGTAATTGGCGCCATGTTCATGCGGCCGCAGCCCGATGGCCAGGCGGTGTCGTCTACGACCCCGCGTTCCGCTGCGCTTATTGCCGTCGCGGCGGTGGTACTCCTGGCGCTTGGCGTGTATCCCACACCGATCGCTCGTTTGGCGCGTCGCGCGACAATATCCAGCAGCGCCATGACGCGTCTACCTGATGCTTCAACGCCGAGCACGGTACCGGTGCGTACCGCTGCGACGTCACCCTGAACACACGCCTCCCTCGCCCACACAGCATGTCCATCAGTCAAACCATTTTTCGGCAGTACGATGTCCGCGGTATCGTCGGGCGTGACCTGACCACCGAGGTCGCGTACGGCGTGGGACGTGGCTACGCCGCTTACCTGGCGCAGAAGGGCATTCGCGGTGCGGTGGCGGTTGGCCGCGACAACCGGCCCAGCGGTGACCTGTTGCGCGACGCGCTCGTACGCGGACTTAACGAGTGCGGTGTCAATGTCATCGACATTGGCGTGGTGCCGACACCACTCTTGTATTGGTCGCTGCACCACGAGCCAGTGGTTGGAGGTATCCAGATCACCGGGTCACACAATCCGCCGGAATACAACGGCTTCAAAATGTGTGTCGGAGTCGGTTCGCTTCATGGCGATGAGATCCAGAGACTGTACGCGCTCATTGTTGCCGGAACGTTTCCCACGGGTCGGGGGACCGTCTCGTCGGTCGCGGTGATTGACCGATATGTCGCGGACATTGCGGCCCGCATCGGCCCGATTCGGCGTGCTGATGGGTCGCGACTGAAGGTCGTGTATGACTGCGGCAACGGTGCCGGAGCGCTCGTGGCGCCACAACTGATGCGCGCCCTGGAGGTGGATGGCATCGGACTTTTTACGGAAAGTGACGGCACGTTCCCAAACCATCATCCCGATCCGACGGTGCCGGAGAATCTTGCCGACTGTATCGCGGCGGTGCGTGAACACGGCGCGGAGATCGGCGTAGCGTTTGACGGCGATGCCGACCGCATAGGGGTCGTTGATCGGTCGGGCCGCATCATCTGGGGCGATCACGTGTTGATTCTCTATGCGCGTGATGTGTTGGCGCGCACCGGCACAGGTCAGCCCATCATCTTTGACGTGAAGTGCTCGCAAGCGCTGACGCACGGCATCGAACAGGCCGGAGGCGTGGCCGTCATGTGGAAGACCGGGCACTCACTCATCAAGGACAAGATGAAGGAACTGCACGCGCCGATTGCCGGAGAGATGTCGGGGCACATGTTCTTTACCGAAGGGTTTTACGGTCACGACGACGCGCTCTACGCCGCTGCGCGGTTGCTGCGCATTCTGGCCGATTCCGGGAAACGCATCGACGAACTCCTGGCCGACGTGCCGCCGTATGTCTCGACACCGGAACTGCGAATCGACACGGATGAGACCGAGAAGTTTGCGATTGTCGCGCGCGCGACGGCGCACTTCAAGCAGACGCATGACGTCATCGAGGTCGACGGGGTGCGCGTCCTCTTTGGGGATGGCTGGGGATTGCTGCGCGCGTCGAATACGCAACCGGTGATTGTCGCGCGGTTTGAAGCGCGAACCCCCGAGCGACTGGCGGCGATTCGCGCAGAAATGGCAAGCTGGCTCCACACGCAGGGCGTCCGACTCTAGATGCGCCTGTCGCTGACCCCCTGATATGCGCCTGCGGAGCTGGTTGGTCATAGCCCTCGCCGCGATCGCCATCCTGCTCCTGACGGGGCGCGCGGTCACGGCACTCGTCGTGGACCATGCGTGGTACGTGGCCATGGGTGTCCCAGGCATCTTCTGGGAGCAATTGACTGATGCGTTTCTGTTGCAGGGTCTCGCGTGGCTGGCGGGAACGCTGTTCGCGTTCGCCAACTTGCACGCCGTGCGACTGACGATCCTCGCGGTGGCGGTTCCTTCGCGTGTGGCGAATATCGAGTTTTCGGCCATGGTCGCCCCGCGTCGACTACTGTCCATCAGCATCGTACTCGCGGCGCTTATTGGTTTCGTGTTGGCCCTGCCACTCTCCGATTGGACCATCGTCGCCATGGCGCGACATGGCGTGCCGTTCAACGAAATTGAAGGGATTCTCGACCGCGACCTCGGCTTTTACATCTACAGCTTGCCGCTCGAGCAGACCGCGTACCTGTGGTCCCTGTCCGCGATCGCCGTGTTGATACTGATCGTTCTGCTGTTGTACGCGCTCACCCGCAGCCTGCGACTTGAGGGGCGACGGATCCTCGCGTCATCGCATGTGCGCCGACACCTGAGCGTGTTCGGCGCGTTGGTGTTGCTGTTGCTCGCCTGGAGCTATCGGCTCGATGGGTTCGATCTCCTGCTGCGCGGGAGTGGACAGGATGGGCTCTTTCTGCGAATCGACCATGTCGTGACGCTGCAAGTCGATCGCGTGCTCATCGTGCTGTGCGGCATTGCGGCCGCCATTGTGCTGCGCGCCGGATGGATGGGACAGATGCGTTCGGCGCTCGTCACGCTTTCGCTGGTGTTGGCGGCGAGCCTTGGTGGCCGACAGCTGCTGCCCATGGCGCTCAAAGGGAGCATGCTCGTTGGCGATCCCGCACGGCGCGACCTGCCGTACGTGGCGACGCGAACGCTGGTGAGTCGCCGTGCCTACGATGTGGACGGCATTGTCACCGCCGCTCCGGCGTCGTCCAACACGCCGCACACGGCCGTTCGGACTCGCTTGACGCTCGGTGAGCTGGCAACGCGAGTCAGTCTGTGGGAACCGGATGCCGCACGCATTCGCGCGGCGGAACGACCGGGAGCGATGCTCGACGCCGGGCCGGCGGGATGGACACAGACCGCGTCGGGACATCTGGCCGCACTACTGGTGCGTCGGCCGGTGGCGGGAACGGATGCCTGGAGCGTGGCGCTCGCTGACGTCACCCACGCGTCGCTCCGCGACAGCGTGCTCGACATGGTTATTGGTGCGCGCGGGGATGATACCAGTCAGGACGGGGAGCCGATCTCGGCGCCTGGTCTGCAGGGACACCGCGTGGTCCTGGACCCTGCGGGCGTTCTCGGCACGCCGATGCGCAGCGTCGGTATGCGCATCGCGCACGCGTGGGCCGCGCGCGACCCGTCGCTGCTCGATGCCGACACGATGCGAGGACCCGCGCCGCGGCTCGTCTCGCACCGCGACGTCCGCGAACGTGTCGCACGTCTTGCGCCGGTCTTCGCCCAGGGAGAGGAGGTGCAGCCCATCATCCATGATGGGGTCCTCCTGTGGGCACTCAGTCTCTACAGTGCCTCGAATCATTTTCCGTTGAGCCAGCGGTGGACGCTGATGGGAGAAGAGCGGAGCTACTTCCGTTTCGCTGCCACCGCCCTCGTCGATGCGGCCACTGGTCGCGTGCGATTCGTAGCGGTCGACCGTCCGGATCCTATCGCGCGCACCTGGTTCAATCGTATTCCCACCTTGATGGCACGCGCACGCGAGCTCCCAGCGAGCCTGCTCGATCAGTTGCCACCCGCCAGCGACGGCGCGTTGGCACAGACCCGCACCTTTGCGCGCTATGGGTCGCGGCTGGAAGGCGCGGTGCTCCGGCACCTGCCAGACAGTATTTTCGCGGGTGCCACACCGCCGGTGCATCTGGTCGCCAGCTCGCTCAACCATGTCGCGGCGTGGAGCGTCCCACTGCTGGATGCTGGTGACCAGGTGGGCGGCGTGATCACGGCGGTCGGTGGACGCTATCGCACCACGTTTTGGGACTCCACCACGGTGCCGCGCGCGCGGTGGGCGATGCAGGTCGAGCAGTTGCGCGCCGCGTTAGACAGCGCGCGCGCGATCGTGCCCGACGGCAGTCGTCGCGAGCCCCGTGTACGGATGGGTCGCGTGCAGGTGCTGTCCGGCGAGAACGGACCGATCCTCGTGCAGTCGCTCCTGTGGAATCGGGCCGATGGGGCACCCTTCATCTCGCGCGTGGGCGTGCTGGACGGCGATCGCGTCGCGGTCGCCGGCACAACCGCCGACGCGGTCGCCGTGCTGCGTGGCGCCCCCGCCTCACCGCGCCGGTCCAACGATTGGCCGCCGCTGGATGACGCCGCTCGAGACCAGCGCGTCGCGCACTTCTACGACGTCATGCGGGAGGCCATGCGCCGTGGCGAGTGGACACGATTCGGCGCTGCCTTCGACAGTTTGGGCACCGTGCTGAGTAGAGTTCCTCGATAGCGCGCATTCACCAACACGCGGCGCACAGCCAGTTGGCACCGCCGCTTGTCACCAGATAGCATTGAACCGTACCCATTCCCCGATTTGGAGATAGCGTGAACCTACATGAGTATCAGGCGAAGGAGCTGTTGCGGGCGGCCGGTGTGCCGATTCCGCCTGGCGAAATCGCCACGACCCCCGAGGCCGCAGAAGCCATCGCCCAGCGCTATGGAACGGCCGTCATGGTGAAAGCGCAGGTGCATGCGGGTGGGCGCGGAAAGGCCGGTGGTGTGAAGTTCTGCAAGACGCCAGCCGATGCGCGCGAGAAAGCCACCGCGATCCTCGGCATGATCATCAAGGATCTGACGGTGGAGAAGGTGCTCGTCACCGTTGCCGCCGATATCGGCACCGAGGCCTATGTGGGCATCATCGTCGACCGCGCGACCAGGAAACCGGTCTTCATGGTGAGTGCGGCGGGCGGCATCGACATCGAAGAGGTGGCGGCCAGTACGCCAGAAAAGATCCTCTATTACCCCGTGGATACGCGCTACGGGCTGCTGCCGTTCGAAGCAATGCGCATGGGATTCTTTCTGTACAAGGACGTGAAGCTGGCGCGCCAGGCCGCGAAGATCATGCAGCAGTTGTACACCGCGTTCATGAACGCCGGCTGTTCGTTGGCCGAGATCAATCCGCTCGTGATGACGCCGCAGGGCGAGTTGATTGCGGTCGATGGCAAGATGGTGATCGATGACAACGAACTCGATCGTCGCCCGGACATCGCCGCGCTGCGCGATGAATCGTCGGAGGCGCCCAGCGAAGTGGACGCACGCAATGCCAACCTCACGTTCATCAAGCTCGATGGCAACGTGGGCTGCGTAGTGAATGGTGCAGGACTCGCGATGGCTACGATGGACCTGGTGAAGTATTACGGCGGAGAGCCCGCCAACTTCCTGGATATCGGCGGCTCGTCGAATCCGGAAAAGGTGGTCCATGCGCTGCGTATTATTACGAGCGACCCGCACGTGAAGTGCATCCTGTTCAACATTTTTGGCGGCATCACGCGCACGGATGACGTCGCCAATGGCATCGTCACCGCCACGAAGGCCAATCCACTCACCGTGCCCATTGTCATCCGACTCACCGGCACCAACGAGGAGATTGCCGTGAAGATTCTGCAGGACAACGGGTTTTCCGCGTCGAACGATATGGACGCTGCGGTACAACGTGCCGTGGAGTTGGCAACGAAGGGCGGTGCCGCATGAGCATCTTCATCGACCACGGCACCAAGCTGCTGATTCAGGGCATCACCGGACGCGACGGCTCGTTTCACGCCAGGCAGATGATCGAATATGGCACAACGGTCGTCGCCGGCGTGACGCCCGGGAAAGGCGGTCAGCAGTTCGACGGCACGGTACCGATCTATGACACGGTGTATGACGCCGTGCAGGCAACGGGCGCCAATACGTCGGTGATTTATGTGCCGCCGATGTTTGCGGCCGATGCCATCATGGAAGCGGCCGCCGCGGGCGTGGCGTTGATCGTCTGCATCACCGAAGGCGTACCCGTGCTCGACATGACCCGCGTGTATCCGTACGTGAAGGACTACGGGGCGCGACTGATTGGTCCGAATTGCCCCGGACTCATCACGCCGGGACAATCCAAGGTCGGCATCATTCCCGGGCGCATCTGCATGGTCGGCCACGTCGGTGTCGTGAGCCGCTCCGGCACGTTGACGTATGAAATCGTCAACCAGCTCACGAAAGCTGGCATCGGCCAGAGTTCCTGCGTGGGCATCGGCGGCGATCCGATCAACGGCACCAACTTTATTGACTGCCTCGCCGCCTTCGAGGCCGATCCGCACACGAAAGCGGTGGCGATGATGGGAGAAATCGGGGGCACCGACGAACAGGAAGCCGCCACATTCGTGAAAGAACATATGACGAAGCCGGTGGTGGGGTTCATCGCCGGACAAACGGCGCCACCAGGTCGGCGCATGGGACACGCGGGCGCGATCATCTCGGGTTCGGCCGGTACCGCAGCCGAAAAGATCGATGCGTTCAAGGCGGCCGGCATGGGCGTCGCGCAACGGCCCGTCGATTTCGTCGATCTCATCAGAGCGAGGCTCTAACCATGGCTGGACGTCGTACCCTCACCATCATCAAGCCGGACGCCTTTGCCGCCGGGAAAGCCGGGCTGATCGTCGCCCTCCTCGAACAATCAGGCTTTCGTATCAGGGCGTCGCGCGTCATGCACCTCACCACCGAGCAGGCCGGTGAGTTTTACAGTGTTCATCGTGAGCGTGGATTCTTCGGGGAGTTGGTGGAGTTCATGACCAGCGGCCCGTGTATGCCCTTGGTGATGGAGCGCGACGATGCCGTAGCGACGCTCCGGTCGGTGATCGGCGCAACGGACCCGGCGGAAGCCGCTCCTGGCACCGTCCGAAAGCTCTACGCCGAGTCGAAGGGTCGCAACGCGATTCATGCCTCGGATTCAGACGAGAATGCGTCGAGTGAAGTCCGTTTCTTTTTTGCCGGGAGCGAGGTCTTGTCGGGCTAAAGAGGCGGTGGCGACCACGTCGTCTAACTCTGCGTCGGGACGCCACTTGGAGGTCCCCACCGAGGTGAGTTTCTCAGGCGGCGGCCCTTGTGTCATGGGGGCCGCCGCTCTACCTTTCACGGCTATGCTGTACTTCGACATCCGGAGTCTGGAGGCCCGTGCAGAAAGCGTCGAGGCGACGCTCTCCGCGTCGGATCCGGTGTGGGAAGCCGACGATGTGCTCCCGCTGGGAACAGGGGTAAACGTGCAAGGTCGGCTGTCTGGTGCGGGGCACGGTCGTTTTTTTTTCAGTGGATCGTTCGACGGCACGGCGGCCAGTACCTGTCGGCGTTGTCTCACCGATGTGCAGTTACGCGTGTCGGAGGTCCTGCAGTTGCTGTTCGCAGTGGCCGGTCTCGACGAGGCAGAGGAGGACGATGTCGTCCCGATTCCGCCCGGTTCTCGAGAATTGGATTTGCGACCAGCGGTACGTGAAGAGTGGCTGCTCGCCGTTCCCGCGTTTGCACTTTGCCGGGACGACTGCAAGGGGCTGTGCCCCACCTGCGGTGCCGACCGCAACACTGGCGCATGCAGCTGTGCGCCGGATACCGATGTCCGTTGGGCTGGGCTGCGCGATCCGCGCACACCCGACGCCTGACGATTTTTCTGTCTCGAACGTTCAGGTCAGGGATTTTATGGCCGTACCCAAGCGCCGTACCTCAAAGCGACGCAAGCGCGCCCTCAACACGCACAAGACCGCGCCCGCGATTGTTATCCAGATGTGCCCGCAGTGCGGGACGATGAAGCGCCCCCACCGCGTCTGCGCGGAATGTGGCTTCTACGCGGGCGAGCAGCGAGTCACCGCGCAGGAAGCGTAAACATTGGCGCGCATCGCAGTGGATGCCATGGGGGGCGACTACGCCCCTCGGGCCCCCATCGCGGGTTCGTTTCACGCGCTCGCTGAGCTTCCGGAAGAGCACGACATCGAATTGATCGGCCGCTCGGCGGTCATCCAGGCTGAACTCACCGCCTTGATGAACGGCGAGTTGTCGGCGTTGGCGAAACATCGCGATCGCCTGCATATCGTCGACGCGTCCGATGTGATCGAGATGACCGACAAGGCCTCCAGCGCCATCCGACGCAAATCCGACAGTTCCATGGTCGTCGGCATCCGTCGCGTCGCCGACGGACACGCGCACGCGTTCGTGTCGGCTGGCAATACCGGGGCGCAGATGGCGGCGTCACTGATGCTGCTCAAGCTGCACGACGGACTCACGCGTCCCGCGATCGGTACCATTTTCCCGACCGCGCTGCGGCCCGTACTGGTGCTCGATTCGGGCGCCAACGTCGACTGCTCGGCCGAGGAGCTCGTGCAGTTCGCGCGCATCGGCGCCGTCTATGCCCGCGACCTCCTGGGTCGCGATCACCCGGCCGTGGGGTTGCTGTCCGTTGGCGAAGAGCCGGCGAAGGGCACCGTCGCGGTGATAGCCGCCCATCAGCGACTGGCGACGTCGGAACTCAATTTCATCGGCAATGTCGAAGGACGCGACATTCCGCGTGGCCAGTGCGATCGTGGACCCATCGATGTCGTGGTGTGCGATGGATTCACCGGCAACGTGCTCCTCAAGTTCTACGAGAGTTTGGCGCCGATGCTCATCGAGCGGGTGTCGCAGGTCGCGGGCATTGATGCGCGTCACGCGCTCGACTCGCTCACAGAATTCGACGCCGACGCACACGGCGGTGCGCCGCTACTCGGGGTTCGAGGCGTATCGGTGATCTCGCATGGTCGCAGTTCGCCACGCGCCATGATGAATGCCATTCACGTCGCCGTGCGCGCGTATGAATCGGGGATGACTGAGGATATCGGACACGCGTTGGCCGGAGGAGCTCTCACGTGAAGCGTCCGTTTGCGTACTTCGCCGGCACGGGACATGCCGTGCCGAAGCGAATCGTGACCAACGATGACATCGCCGCGATGGGTCTCGAGACCGACGATGCCTGGATCATCGAGCGAACCGGTATTCGGCAGCGTCACATCGCCGATGCAACCGAATCGTTGGCGGCGCTCTCGGCGGAGGCCTCGCGTCAAGCCATGGCGAAGGCCGGCGTGCAGCCGGGCGAGATTGATACGATCGTACTCGGCACGGCGTCGCCCGACCATTTGCTGCCCGCGACCGCGGTTGAAGTACAAACCCTGCTCGGGTGTACTCGGGCGGCCGCGTTCGATATTGGCGCGGCCTGCTCGGGGTTCTTGTATGGGGCCATTGTCGGCGAATCGCTCATCGCCAGCGGGAGCGCCGACACCGTGCTCGTCATTGGCGCCGAAAAGCTGAGCGCCATTGTCGACTGGACCGATCGCAATACGTGCATTCTCTTCGCCGACGGGGCGGGCGCGGCGGTCATGCGTCGGACGCGTAGCGGACAGAAAGGCATTCTGTCAACGTACATGCGCTCCGACGGCGCGCTCGCCGAACTGCTCTGGCGCCCGGCGGGTGGCGGCGCCGAACCGTTTACTCCCGCAGCGTTTGAAGGGCGGCGACACTTCGTCCGCATGGCCGGACGCGAGGTCTTTAAACACGCCGTTCGTTCCATGGCGGAAGCCACTGATCGCGCGCTGGACGCGGCGCGTCTGACCGCCGCCGACATCGATCTGCTGATTCCCCATCAGGCGAACATTCGCATCATCGAAGCGACCGCCAAACACGCCGGCATTGGCATGGATCGCGTGTTCGTCGACGTCGACCGGTTCGGCAACACGTCGGCCGCCTCGATTCCGATCGCGCTGAACGATGCCATCGAGCAGGGGCGCGTGAAGGAAGGGATGACGGTGTTATTTGTGGCGTTCGGTGCGGGTTTCACCTGGGGGGCGCTGGTCGTGCGCTTCTAGCGCGCGGCCAGCCTGCATACACCGCCCCATGATATCAAGCATTGTTGCGCTGCTACCAGGACAAGGTTCGCAGCGCGTCGGCATGGGCAAGGATGTGTACGACGCGTTTCCCGCGGCGCGCGATGCCTTTCAGGAAGTCGACGATGCGACGGATACCGCCGTCTCTACGCTGGCCTTCGAGGGCCCCGCCGACGAATTGACGCGTACGCTGAACGCGCAACCGGCGCTGCTGGCGCACAGTGCCGCCGTGTGGGCCGTCGTGCGCGATGCCATGGGCTCGTCGGTGCACGCCGCGGCGGGGCATTCGCTGGGCGAATTCTCGGCGTATTACGTGGCTGGTCTCTTCGATCTCCCCGCAGCCGCGCGCATTGTGCGACGGCGCGGATCGCTCATGTACGAACAGGGCATCGCTCGTCCCGGCGCCATGGCCGCCGTGCTCGGCGTTCTCAGCGTGCCCATCGAGGCCATCTGTGCACAAGCGACCGCTGAGCGAGGGCTCGTCGTTCCCGCCAACTTTAATAGTCATGAGCAAGTCGTCATTTCCGGTGAAGTCGACGGGGTTGAGCGGGCGATGGCACTCTGCAAAGACGCGGGCGCCAAGCGGTGCGTGCCGCTGCCCGTCAGCGGTGCCTTTCATTCTCCTCTGATGTCGGCTGCTGCTGAGGGACTTGATGACGCGCTCGCCGCTGCGGCGCTGCGCGCGACCCGTATTCCAGTGGTCGCCAACGTCAATGGCGAGTTTGTAACGGACGCCGCTCGGGCCCGCACGCTGCTCGTCCAGCAGCTCACGTCACCGGTGCAGTGGACAACCGTCATGCAGCAGTTGGTGGCGATGCACCCCGATGCGCTGTTTGTCGAACTCGGTTCAGGCGGCGTGCTCACGGGACTGGCGCGACGCATCGCGCCGACGGTCCGAACGGCGACCTGCGGCACCGTCGCCGAGATCGAGAACCTTCTGGAGATGATTCATGTCCCTGACTGACGCCTCACGCGCGCCGCGGATCGATCTCACCGGTCGCGTGGCGCTGATAACCGGCTCCACACGTGGGATTGGTCGTGCGATCGCCGAGACGTTAGCCGCAGCCGGCGCACGCGTGGCCGTCACGGGGCGTGATCAGTCGCGCGCCGACACCGCCGCGCAGGAGATTGCGGCGGCCTCTGGGCGTGAGGTGCGCGGCTATGCCGTTGACGTAGCGGAAGTCGCACAAGCGGTGGCCTTGATCGAGGCGGTCGAGCGCGACTTCGGTCAGCTGGACATCCTGGTGAATAACGCGGGCCTCACGCGCGACAATCTGCTCATTCGTCTCAAGGACGACGACTGGGACGCCGTGATGAACGCCAATCTGCGCGGCGCGTTTGCCACCTGCCGCGCCGCGAGCCGCGGCATGATAAAACGTCGTTGGGGCCGCATTATCAACGTGGCCAGTATTGTTGGTCTGGTCGGCAACAAGGGGCAGACGAACTATGCGGCCAGCAAGGCCGGTCTCATCGGGATGACCAAGTCAATCGCCAAGGAACTGGCGTCTCGAAATATCCTGGCGAATGTCGTTGCTCCGGGCTTTATCGAGACCGATATGACGGCGGCGATGCCTCCGGAGGCTCGCAGTGCCCTGAGCGCAGGAATCCCCCTCGAACGCTTGGGGACGCCCGACGATATTGCGGGCATAGTGGCCGTTCTCGCTTCGGATCTTTCCCGGTACGTGACCGGGCAGGTTTTCGTGGTGGACGGCGGTCTGGTGATGTAGCTAAGTTCCCATTCTACCTTCTCAACCCAGAGGAATCGTTCCATGTCGGATCAATCAGCAAAGATCAAGGATATCATCGAAAAGGAGCTCGGAGTGGAGCGGGAAAAGCTCACGCCTGAGGCGAGCTTCATCGAAGACCTTGGGGCTGACTCCCTGGACATCGTGGAGCTCGTGATGGAGTTCGAGAAGGAGTTCAACATTGACATTCCCGATGAGGATGCGGAAAAGCTCCGCACGGTTGGAGACGCCGTGGCGTATCTCGAGGCGAAGGTCGCGAGCTGATGCATCGGCGGGTCGTTGTCACGGGGCTTGGTGCAGTCACTCCCGTCGGCAACGACGTGACAACGACGTGGCAATCGTTGCTGGCGGGACGCTCCGGCGCGGCAGACATCACCAAGTTTGACGCGTCGAAGTATTCCGTGCGGTTCGCCTGCGAGGTGAAGGGGTTTGATCCGCTCACGTATATGGATCGCAAGGAGGCGAAGCGCGCGGACCCCTATGCGCATTTTGCCATCGCGGCGTCACTGCAGGCCGCCGCTGATGCCGGCATCACGCCGGGATCGGTGGCGCCCGAATCGATGGGAGTGATCATCGGCAGCGGGATCGGCGGCATCCGGAGTTTCGAAGACCAGCACGACGTGTATCGCACGCTGGGACCGGGGAAAATCTCGCCGTTCTTTATTCCGATGTTCATCGGGGATATCGCCGCGGGCCTGGTCTCCATGCGACTCCAGGCCAAAGGTCCCAATTACGCGACCGTTTCGGCATGCGCGTCCAGCGCGCATGCCATCGGCGACGCGTTTCGCATTATCCAGTACGGGGACGCCGACGTCATGGTCGCCGGTGGCTCCGAAGCGGCCGTCACGCCGATGTCGATTGGCGGGTTTGCCAACATGGGCGCGCTGTCTACCCGCAATGATTCACCCGCCACCGCCTCGCGCCCGTTTGATTTGCACCGCGACGGGTTCGTCATGGGCGAAGGCGCCGGCGTGGTGGTCCTCGAAGAGCTCGAACATGCGCGTCGCCGTGGCGCGCGAATTTATGGGGAGATTGTCGGCTATCGCGCGACGGGCGATGCGTACCACCTCACGGGCCAACCCGACGCGCATGAGGGATTGCAGCGCGCGATGCGTGGTGCACTGAACGATGCGGGCCTCGTGCCAACCGATGTGCAGTACATCAATGCGCATGGGACGTCGACACCGCTCAACGATCCCAACGAGTCGAAGGGGATCAAGGCCGTCTTCGGTGAGCACGCGCACGTGCTGTCGGTGAGCTCCACGAAGTCAGCCACCGGACACATGCTGGGCGCGGCCGGTGCGGTTGAGTTTTTGGCCTGCACGCTGGCCATTCGCGACGGGCTGATTCCGCCGACGATCAACTACCACACGCCGGATCCCGAGTGCGACCTGGACTACACCCCGAACACGCCACGAGCGCGAACCGTCGACGTCGCACTCTCCAACAGTTCGGGATTTGGTGGCCACAACGTTTCCCTCGCCCTCCGACGGTGGAACGAGTAGGGCCGTCGGAGTGTTCCTCGCGGTGATGGACCGCGCGAACCGTTCGCGCATTTGCCCGGTGACGCATTGATGCCAGCTCCCATTCCGTTCGATCTGCAGCGACTGCGCGATCCCGCGCTCTGCCCCCTCGGGGTGAAGCTTATCGCGGGCGAGCGTCTGTCGGCGACCGACGCGGCGCTGCTGTTTCGCTCACCCGATCTGCTGGGCGTTGGCGCGATGGCCGACGCGGCCAATCGCGCGAGACACGGCGACCGCGTGACCTTTGCCGCGAATCAGCATATCAACCCGACCAACGTCTGCGTGCTGCGGACCACCTGCGTGTTTTGCGGGTACGCGCGGCTGCCGAAGGAAGCGGGCGCGTACCGCTACACCCTGGAGCAGGTGCTCGCCGAGGCGGAACAGGTCGACGGGACGATCACGCGCGAATTTCACATTGTGGGCGGACTCGACATGCAGGCGGGACTTGCGTACTACGCCACCATGTTTCGCGCGCTCAAGCAGCGTCATCCGCAGGTGCACATCAAGGCGCTCACGGCCGTCGAGATCGCGCACATCGCGCGCATCGAGAAGATGAGCCAACGCGAGGTATTGATCGCCCTCCGCGAGGCGGGCCTCGATACACTCCCGGGTGGTGGCGCCGAAACGTTTAGTGCCGCGGTGCGCGACGTGATCGCGGACAAGAAGCTGGGTGGTGCAGACTATATCGAGGTGCATCGCACCGCGCACCGTCTGGGCATTCGCTCGAACTGCACGATGCTCTACGGTCACATCGAGACCATCGAGGATCGCGTGCAGCACCTCACCATGCTGCGCGACCTGCAGGATGAGACCGGCGGGTTTCTCGCGTACATCCCGCTGGCGTATCACCCCGACGATAACGCGCTGGGAAAGACCCTTGGTCGAGAGGGAATCGCCAGCACGGGATTTGACGACTTGCGCAACCTCGCGGTCGGACGGCTGTATCTCGACAACTTCGAGCACATCAAGTCGCACTGGATTATGGTGACCTCGGCGGTGTCGCAGATTGCCTTGCACTTCGGCGTCAATGACATCGAGGGGACCGTGGTGCGCGAGAAAATCTATCACGCCGTCGGTGCCCACACGCCGCAAGGCATGACACTGGCCGAACTCCTCGCCCTGATTCGCGGCGCCGGCAAGCATCCCGCGGAACGCGATTCGTTCTACCGGGTCCTGCGGGACTTTGACGACGAGACGAGTGGCGAAACAGCCGACGTCGGTCTCGAGCTCTCGACGCGCTGACGGGCATGATGCTACGCGTCGGACGGATTCCGTACATCAACTGCTATCCCGTCTATGGCGGGATCGATCGCGGCATTGTGTCGCTGGACGGCGAGTTGGTGAATGGTATCCCTACCGCGCTTAACCGGCTCATGGCCGACCGTCTGTTGGACGTGAGTGTCGTGTCAGCGGTGGAGTATGCCCGCGATGCCACGCGCTATCTGCTGCTGCCCGAGCTGGGAATCACCAGCGATGGACCGGTGCGCAGTGTGATGCTGTTTTCCCGACGGGATCCCACCACGTTAGGCAATCGACAGGTGCTCGTCAGTCGCAGTTCCATGACCAGTGTGGCGCTACTCCAACTGCTCTTCGAGAATGTTTGGCGGTGTGCACCGGAGTTTGTTCCCGGCGATGCCGAACTCGCCGACCTGGCCCGCTTTGACGACGAGCCGCACGAGGCGCGGCTCGTCATTGGTGACGCCGCCCTGCGCTTGTCCGATGAAGCCAATCGCGGCGGACACTGGGCGGAACGCTATCCGTTTCGGTTCGATCTCGGTGACATGTGGAAACAGTGGACCGGCCTGCCATTCGTCTTTGCCGTCTGGGTCGCGCAACGCCGGGCACCCATTCGCGAGGCGTTGGGGGTGCACGCGTCCCTGATCGCCTCTCGAGACTGGGGACTGGAGCATCTCGACCAGCTCGCGACACAGGCCGCGTTGGCCAGTGGCGTACCGCGTGCGACGTGTGTCGAGTATCTGTCTGGACTGGATTACCGCCTCTCCTATCCGCATCTGGCGGGACTGACCGAGTTTTTTCGACGACTGTTGCTTGCGGGTCGCGTACCAGATGGTACGCTCTCTTTTCTCCCTGCGGCGTGACGAGCACTCGATGACGCACACGACTTTCGGAATACCCATGCGCGACGTGCTGGACTTTTATACCAACGCGCCATTGCTCGACCTCGGTCGTGAAGCCGATCGGGTGCGCGCCGCCAGGCATCCGCAGGGCGTCGTCACCTACATCGTCGACCGCAATATCAACTACACCAACGTGTGTATTGCGGACTGCGGGTTTTGTGCGTTCTACCGGCGTCCCAGGCACGGGGAAGGGTACACGCTGTCGTTCGAGCAAATCGGTGACAAGATCGAGGAAACCAAAGCGCTGGGCGGTGTGCAGATCCTCATTCAAGGCGGGCACAATCCGTACATTCCGTTCGAGTGGTATCTCGACTTGATGCGGTATATCAAACAGTATCACCCCATCCATATTCACGGATTCTCACCCAGTGAAGTGGATTTCTTTTCCACGCGTTTTCGCATGGACGCGCGTGAAGTGATTCGGGAACTCAAGTCGGCAGGCCTCGATTCCATTCCCGGGGGCGGCGGGGAAATTCTGGTGCAGCGTGTACGTGATATCGCCGCACCCAAGAAGGCCGGCGCCGATCGGTGGTTGGAGATCATGGAACTGGCGCACGGCGAGGGCATGAAAACGTCGGTCACGATGATGTACGGCATCGGCGAGACGCTCGCCGAGCGCATCGAACACCTGCAGCGCGTGCGCGACCTGCAGGCGCGCACGGGTGGGTTCACGGCATTTATCACGTGGCCGTTGCAGCCGGAGAACACGCCGTCCATGTCGCACATGCCGAAGACCGATGCCGTGACGTATCTGCGCACGGTGGCGATCTCGCGGATCGTGTTGGACAACGTGCCCAACCTGCAGTCGAGTTGGGTGACGATGGGCATGAAGGTCGGGCAGGCGGCGCTCAAGTTCGGCTGCAACGACTTCGGCTCGCTCATGATCGAGGAGAACGTCGTGTCCGCCGCCAACACCACGCACCGCACCACGACCCACGAAATGGAGCGCCTCATCGTCGACGCGGGCTTCAAGGTTGCGCGACGTCGGCAGGACTACTCAATCCTGGCGGATGGCGGGGAGCGGCTGGCGGGCGACACTGCGGCGCCATCCGCCATCCGCCATCCGCTCTCCGCC